>JANMBS010000401.1:0-2275 GCA_031360525.1 Thermomicrobiales bacterium | reverse complement strand
CGACCGCGGCCGCGGGATCCCGTTCGAGGGCAACTACTCATCGTGGCTCGAGCAGAAGATCGCGCGCCTGGCCAGGGAGGAGCGCGCCACCGACGCCCGCCAGCGCACCCTCGCCCGCGAGCTCGAATGGGTGCGGCTGGCCCCACGTGCGCGGCAGGCCAAGGGCAAGGCCAGGCTCGGCGCCTACGAGAAGCTGCTGGCCGAGGCGAACGCCAACGCCGCCGCCGACCGCGAACTCGAGATCGCCATCCCGCCGGGGCCGCGGCTCGGCGATTCGTTCAACGAGGTCAAGGGGATGCGCAAGGGCTACGGCGACCTGATCCTCATCGAGGACCTGACCTTCTCGCTGCCGAAGGCCGGGATCGTCGGGATCATCGGCGCCAACGGGGCGGGCAAGACAACGCTCTTCCGCATGATCGTCGGCGAGGAGACGGCCGACGGCGGGAGCATCTCGATCGGCGACACCGTCCAGCTCGCGTATGTCGACCAGAGCCGCGACGACCTCCAGGCCGACAAGTCGGTCTTCGACGAGATCGCCCAGGGGGCCGAGTTCATCAAGGTGGGCGCTCGCGAGCTGCCGGCACGCGCCTACGTGTCGAGCTTCAACTTCCGCGGCACCGACCAGCAGAAGCCGGTCGGCAAGCTATCGGGCGGCGAGCGGAACCGGGTCCACCTGGCGAAGCTGCTCAAGTCGGGCGGGAACGTCCTGTTGCTCGACGAACCGACCAATGATCTCGACGTGGACACTCTCCGGGCGCTCGAGACGGGACTCGAATCGTTCCCCGGTTGCGCCGTCGTCATCAGCCACGATCGCTGGTTCCTCGACCGCATCGCGACCCACGTCCTGGCCTTCGAGGGCGACAGCCAGGTCCGCTGGTTCGAGGGCAACTTCACCGAGTACGAGGAGTTCCGTCACCGCGAGCTGGGTTCCGCCGCGGACCAGCCGCACCGCATCAAGTACAAGCGGCTGGCAGGCTGAATCGCCGCCCGGGCGACCGGGACAGCGGGCTCACCTCACGGGGACGGCTCGATCCGCCGGTATGTGCTCTCCGAGCGACGGGCGAGCTTGAGGACGACGACGAGGCGATCTTCGTCGTCGATCAGGTAGACGATTCGAAGGTCACCAACGCGAATCCGCCAGAAGTCGGTGCCAGTGAGTTTGGCCGCGCCCGTCGGCCGGGGCGCGATCGCGAGCGCCTGGATCGGTCCGCGGAGTCGCGCCGCGTCGCCGGGGGGAAGGCGCCGAAGCTGACGCTGGGCGGCCGGTGCGATATCGACGCGGTATCGGCCCTCACTCACGCCTCGTCTGAACCGTATGTCGACCGCGTCTCGGCGGCGAGCGTTCGAAAGAAGGCTTCGGCCGCCTCGCCCCCGTCACGACGGTATTCGATGAGCGCCTCATCGGCGGACGCCAGATCTTCGCGCGTCTCCCCAGCTTCGAGCCACGCCTCCAGCGCCTCGTCCACGATGTCGCGCACACTCCGATCGGTCCGAGCGGCCTCCACCTTGATGGCCCGATATCGGTCGGCGTCGAGGTCGATGGTGACTTTCATCGACCCAGCATACCAGCATGCTGGTTTACTTGGCAACATCCGAGAGGGCCGGTACACTTGGCAACGTGGTGATCCAGGGAAGCGCGCCGTGAGTTGAGCACGCCGCCAGAGCCCGAACCCGAGCGGCAGTATCGGATTGAAAGGCTGGCGGCCGCCCTGCCGATCGTCGAGGCGGCCGACTTCGAGGCGGGGTCTTGGCACGACTCGGAACGCCAGGCCGACGGCGTCTGGACGATGCCGTGGTACGAGCTCAGTCCGGCGGCCGAGTCTTACCTCCGCGCGGTCGGCGAGAGTGGGCTGATGCTGACCGGCTTCGACTGGCCAAGCTGGGCAAAGACGCCGGAGGCGAAGGCCCTCCACGGCGATCGGGAGGTTCTCGCCCGTGCCACCCCCGATGAGCTCGCGATGCTGTTGACGGCACTCATCCGCGAGGACCGTTTCAACGAGGGCGCCCTGGGCGACTCGTTCGAGTCCGGGATCATGACGGCGATCGCCCATCGAGCGAAGGAGTTGGCCGAAGCTTGATGCCTGAATTTGGCGGCCGGCGGACCCCGGTTCGGTATGCCAATGGAGAGCATCAATGCGATCGGGCCGTGGCTCAAGCGGTGCGCCCTGGGCTCCGCGGGCGCAGGAACGGTTCGGGGCGCAGGCTCTCGTCGGCCGGGTCGGGGCCGTCCCAGATGAGTGTCTCGGGCGCGATGTCGACCTCACCGGGCCAAGCC
>JANMBS010000086.1:0-1773 GCA_031360525.1 Thermomicrobiales bacterium | reverse complement strand
CGCGGCGGGTCGGCCCGCCGCGATATCCGCATAGACGGCGCGGAAATGGGCCGCGAACGTATCTCCGAAGCCCTCGACGTGGCCGCCCGGGAGCGCCGCCGCGGCTCGGCCGGCCGGGCCCATCAAGACGGGGTTCTTGATCAGGATCTCGTTCGGCCGCTCGCGATGGCCGATCCACATCTGGTCGGGCTGCTCCGAGTCCCAGGCGACCGAGGCGCGGGAGCCCGAGATCTCGTATTGCAGCGAGTTCTTGCGGCCGGCGCTGATCTGGCTGATGTTCACCGCGCCGCGGGCGCCGTTCTCGAAGCGGAGCAGGATCGAGGCGGAATCCTCGGTCGCGATGTCGCGGCTGACGGTCTCCGCGGCGACCTCGGTGGAGTAGGTCTCGACCGGGCCGGTCGGCTCGCGACGGGCCTCCACGAAGGTCGCGAGTTCTGCCATCACCGAGACGATCCGCTGCCCGGTGATGAAGGCAGTCAGATCGAGCCAGTGGGAGCCGATGTCGCCGACCGCCCGGAGCGCTCCACCGCGCTCCGGCTGGAGACGCCAGTTCCAGTCCGTCTCGAGGAGGAGCCAGTCCTGGAAGTAGCGGCCGGTGATCAGCCGGACATCGCCGATCTCGCCCGACGTCACGACCTCGTGAGCGTGCTGGTTGAGCGGGTAGTAGCGGACATTGAAGTTCGCGGCGTTGACCAGCCCGCTCGCGGCAGCCAGGGCGACCAGTTCACGCGACTCCGCCGCGGACATGGCCAGCGGTTTCTCGCAGATGACGTGGCGACCGGCGGCGATGACGGCCTTTGCCTGCGGCAGGTGGAGATCGTTGGGCGAGGTGACGTGGACCGCGTCCACCATCGGGTCGTCGAGAAGCGCCTCGAGCGACGGGTACGCGCGCGGCACGCCGAGCGTCTCCGCCCGGGCCGCGCCTCGTTCCGGGGTGCTGCCCAGCACGCCACGGACCCCGACGCCGATGCGTCGCAGGGCTTCAACGTGGACCGTGCCGATGAAGCCCGTGCCGATCACGGCCGCGCCGATATCGGCGATCCTCCTCATGCCACGTTCACCCACTGACTGGTGCGCGCGCGTCCCTCGCGTCTGGACTTTCTCCGCCACCCATCCTACTTTCTCATGTCAAGTGCAAAAGTCGGAGGTGACGGCGTATCATCGCGGCGTGACCGAGCGCCCGACAGTGGTTCCGGCGACGCCTGCCGATGGTGTATCGGGCGGCCGATCGCTCGGCGCGCGTCCCGTCGGCCACGGGCCGCTCCCCGCTGAGGCGCTCGATGCACTCGTGACCGTCCTCGACGAGATCAGGCTCGGGCGGTCCCGCTCGCGGGCCGAGCTCGTCACCCGGACCAATCTCGGTCGCGCCATCGTCGCCCAGAGGGTCGGCGAACTGATCGAGCGGGGCCTGGTCACCGAGGGCGAGGTCGGACCGAGCACGGGCGGGCGCCCGCCGCGCCAGCTGACCTTTCATGCCGAGGGTGGGCATGTCCTCGTCGCAGACCTCGGGGCCACGAGCGTCGATGTCGCGGTGACGACCCTCGACGGCCGGATCCTCGGCCACCACGATGAGCCGGCCAGGATCGAGGAGGGACCGGAGCATGGCCTGGGTCGCGTCGACGCCTTGTTCGACTCGCTCCTCGAGACGACGCAGGGCCTGCCTGGTCGGCTGTGGGGGATCGGGATCGGCGTCCCGGGCCCCGTCGAGTTCGAGGCCGGCCGTCCGATCTCGCCGCCGATCATGCCCGGCTGGGATGGGTACCCGATCCGCGA
>JANMBS010000591.1:0-5594 GCA_031360525.1 Thermomicrobiales bacterium | reverse complement strand
AGGACCTCGGCGATGGCATCGAGCTCGGCCGCATCCAGGATCCGACCGGACGGGTTGTGCGGCGTGTTGATGAGGACGGCACGCGTGCGCGGCGTGATCGCGTCGGCGAGTCGCTGCGGATCCGGCGAGAACCGCGGAGGGTCGAGGGCGAGGACCACGGGCACGGCCTCCGCGCCACGAACGAGGATGTCGTAGAAGAACCACGGCGGGTCGTAGTAGATGACCTCGTCGCCGGGCTCGGTGAGCATCCGCAGCGCGATGGCGATGGCGCCCCAGCCTCCCGTGGTCATGGCGACGTCCTCAGGGCGATACGGCAGTCCGGTGTGCGCCGTGAGATCCCTGGCTACGACCTGGGTGGCTGGCGGATGGTCGAGCATGTAGACGTACCACGACGGATCGCGCGGCTCCGCGTGGCGCCGGATGGCCTCGACGTATGCCGGCAGCGGCATGTCGTGCGGGTTGCCGAACAGGAGGTCGATGACCCCGGGCTGGCCGGCACGCTGGATGTGCGGCGAGCGCGCGTACCAGCTGTAGAACGGGAGGCTTCGCTCGAGCGTCCCGATGCGGTCGTGGTCCATCGCCTTCTCCGAGTTGGTTTGCGGTGTGGTCGGACTGTACACGGCCTCTGAGGGATATCATCCCGGTCGGCGCATCATGTCCGGACGCCGGGAGGCTTTGATGGACGATCGATACGGCACGACGTACGACGGCAAGCGGGTCTTCGTAGCGGGCGGTTCGGAGGGGATTGGCAAGGCAGTCGGCCAGGCGTTCGCCGCGGCCGGCGCGGACGTGGCCATCCTGTCTCGATCACCCGAGAAGCTGACAGCCGCACTCGGGGAACTCGAGGCCCGGCGCACACATGCCGGCCAGGTCCTCGTCAGCCGATCGGTCGACATCCGGGACTTCGAAGCGTGTCGGACCGCGATCGACGTCCTGGTCGACGAGCTCGGGACGCCCGACATCGTCGTGACATGTGCCGGGTTTGCCCGCCCAGGCTACATCGACGACCTCGACATCGAACACTTCCGGGCGATGATGGACCTCAACTATTTCGGGACGGTCCATGTCTCGAAAGCGGTCATCCCCCACCTCGTCCGCGCCGGTCGGGGGACGATCGTGAACACGTCGTCGATGGCCGGCCTGGTCGGTGTGTTCGGATACACGGGCTATTCCGCCTCGAAGTACGCCGTCCGCGGGTTCTCCGAGGCGTTGCGGCGCGAGCTTCGCCCATTCGGGATCCGGGTGTCGGTGCTCTGCCCACCGAATACGCGCACGCCGGGCTTCGACGAGGAGAACCGCTACAAGCCGGCCGAGGTCCTCAGGGCCGAAGAGAAGGTTTCGACCGTCGAGCCGGAGTTCGTCGCCGAACAGCTCCTGCGGCGACTCCCCTCGGATCCGTTCCTCATCATCCCGACTCGCGACGGCCGGCTCGCCTACCTCCTCAGCCGCTACCTCCCGGCGATCGTGGACCGGGCCGTCCGACGACCCGATCCAGTCGAGAAGGCGGGCTGATCGATTCGGCCGGCAGACGAAGGCCCCGCCATTCGACGGGGCCCCGTGTGCCGGGTCGGTTCGGGTCAGCTGCCGAAGGCGGCTGCCCACTTTGCCGCCGTGGCGGCGTCGTAGTCGAGGGTGTATCCGCAGGAGTTGATGGTCGAGCCGGCAGCGGTGACGAGGTAGCGGCTGCCGACCTTGAACTCGGGCAACGGGCCGGTGAGTGCGATCGCGGCCGGCGGGGCGGTCAGCGTGACGCTGCCGTCGGCGCCCTTCCAGCCGTCGTTGACCTTGAACGTGACCCGGTCGCCATCGATGGCCGTGACGCTGCCGTCGAAGACGACGTCCATCGTGGTCAGGATGGCGGGGTCGTAGACGATGCATGAGGCCATCCCGCCACCCGCGGCCGGGTCGTCGGACGGGGCCGGGGCTTCGGATGGAGTCGGGTTCGCGGCGATCGGGGGAGATGTCTGGGCGCCGGCGCCCAACCCATTGCCGAGGGCGATCGCGAACGCGAGCGCGATGACCCCCACGAGGGCGAGACCACCGACCCAGGCGAGTGGGCCACGCGGCTGTCGGACTGTCGGTTCGTGCTGCTCGTCGGCCATGATGTGCTCCTTGATCCTCGCCGTCACGCGGGCGAGACTCGCGTCGGGTACGTGGTCCGCATGGATCGGGTCGGCAGCGCGCAGCCGGTCGATCGGATCTGGTCCGGCCGGGATGCTCACTCCCCTGCTCCTGTCCACTCGGCACCGTGTGTGCCCTTCACATCAGCCGATGTCCGGCTTGGATCCAGATATTTCATGTCCTCTTCGGGCGATAGCCGGGCCAGGGCGTCGGCGAACCGCGCCCGAGCGCGATGGACGCGGATGGCGACCGCGTTCGGGGTGATCCCAAGGACTGCCGCGATTCCCTGGTTCCCCAGCTCCTCCCACGCGACGAGGCGAAGGATCTCCTGGTCGGCGGGCGCCAGCCTGGCGAGTGCGGCGAAAGCCGGTCCGTCGCGATCCTCGCCGGCACGGATCGGCGTCGCGACGTCGTCGACGCGAAGCAGGTTGGCCAGTCGTTCGCGCCGGCCGAGCCCCCGGCGTTGGTTGGCCAGCACGCGCCGGGCGACGGCGTAGAGCCACAGAAGCGGCTCGGTCTCCGGGATGGCGTCGAACTTACGCCAGGCGATGGCGAACGTCTCGGCCGCGACGTCCTCGGCATCGGCCCACGCCTGGGTACGGCGCATCGCGTAGGCGAGGACGTGCCGCTGATGCGCACTGAACAACGCGTCGAAGCGGGCGAGGCGGGACGTCGTGGGCGATCGGGTCACTCTTGTCCGACGATCTGTCGCGTCATCAGGTTCCATTTCGCCCCGCGGCGGCCGGGCACGTCGTACCCTTCGTGGATGGAGGTCCCATCGTTCTCGATCGAGGGGCAGGTCGCGCTGATCACCGGTGCTACGGGCGGGATCGGTGCAGATCTCGCTGTAGCATTCGGGCTAGCCGGTGCGCGCGTCGGCGTTGCCGGGCGGCGCGGTGATCGTCTGGATGCCATCGTCGCGGCCGTCCGCTCCGCCGGCGGTGAGGCGGTCCCCGTCGAACTGGACCTGACCGACCGGGCATCGATCGATGCCGGCGTGACGGGCGTCGTCGCGGCGTTCGGCCGGATCGACATCCTGGTCAACAACGCGGGCCTCGGAACGAACCACGACGCCATCGACGCGACCGAATCCGAATGGGACGAACTGTTCGCGGTCAACGTGCGCGGATTGTTCTTCGCAAGCCAGTCGGCGGCAAGGCACATGCTCGCCCAGGGCTCGGGCCGGATCATCAACATGGCGTCACAGGCGGGACTGGTCGGCATCCGCAGGCACGCGGCGTACTCGGCGAGCAAGGCCGCGGTGATCGGGCTGACCCGTGTGCTCGCCCTCGAATGGTCGGCCGGCGGCGTGACGGTCAACTCGGTCGCTCCGACGTGGGTCTATACGCCGGGAACCGCCGAGCGGCTGGACGACCCGGCGTTCCTTGCCTCCGTCCTCGAGCGGATCCCCGCCGGCCGCGTGGCCTCGACCGGCGACGTGGCGGCCGCCGTCCTGTACCTCGCCTCGCCGGCTGCGGCGATGGTCACCGGGACGGTCCTGACCGTCGACGGAGGCTGGACGGCGCAATAGAAAGGACGAGTGCCTACAGGCGAGCGACCGTGGCCTCGTCCTCGAGTCCGCCGAAGTATCGATCCAGAGCGAGCATGAACTCCGGCTCGTCCGGCGCTGCTCGGTGGAAGAGCGTCATCGAGGAGCGGAGCTTCACTGCGTCGATCGATCCGAAGATGTCCTCTGCGGTCCGTCCCTCGATGGCCAGGACGAGCCGCGTGCACTCACGCAGTCGAGCCCCGAGCACCGGGTGCGCGAGGTACGAACGGGCCTCTTCCAGCGAATCGATCGCGAACTGCTGAGACATCGAGCTGCGTCCGAGGCCGGCGATCTGCGGAAAGATGAACCAGATCCAGTGGCTGGTCTTGCGCCCACGGCGCAGCTCCTCGAGGACGGTTTCGTACTCACGGTCCTGCTCGGCGACGAACCGTTCAAGGTCACGGGGCATTGCCCATTGTCGCGCGGCTCCTGTCCTTCGTGGTTATCGCTCCGGGTTCTCGGTGATCACGACCTTCCCCTTGGCGTGGCCGTCATCGACCCAGCGGAGCGCAGCGACGATCTCGCCCAAGGCGAAGCGTCGATCGATGGCGGGCTTGACCGCCCCGGCGGCGATCAGGTCAGTGACGGTCGCCAGGTCATCGCGGTCGAAGGGCTTCCACCACAGCATCAGGCCCGACCAGCGGTCGCTGAACAGCGAGATGAGCGGGCCGATGAGCAAACCCTGGATGATCGGCCAGGCCGTCCCGCCGAGCGTGACGTAGACGCCGTTCGGTCGCAGTGCGCGCCGGACGGCCCGGATCGAGTGGTGCGAATCGGTGTCGAGGATCCAGTCGTAGCGCTCGTCCGTCTTGGTGTAGTCGACCTGCGTGTAGTCGAGCACGTGGTCGGCCCCGAGCGAGCGCACGAAATCGAGCTTGGCGGTGCTTGCCACACCGGTCACTTCGGCGCCCATCGACTTCGCGATCTGGACCGCGAACGGTCCGACGCTCCCCGACGCCCCAACAACGAGGACCGTGTCGCCCGGCTGGACCGTTCGCCCGTTGCGGCGCCGAAGGCCCTGGATGGCGAGGATCGCGGAATGCGGGAGTGTTGCGGCGTCCTCGAACGACATCCCGTCTGGGATCGCGGCGAACGCCCGTTCCGGCGCACTCACGTACTCGGCGAAGGCGCCCGTTCCGAACGCGAACAAGTCCCCGAAGACCCGGTCCCCCACGCGGAACCCGGTCACGTTCGCCCCGATGGCCTCGACGACGCCGGCGGCATCGATCCCCATCCGCGGGTCCCGCGGCGCACGCAAGCCGATGATCGGCCGCATGAAGCCCGGTCGCGGGCCGAGATAGTCAAGGTCGGCCCGGTTGACCGACGCGGCGTGGACGCGGACGAGGATCTCGCCGTCCTTCGGGCTCGGCCGTTCGACATCGCGCACCTGGACGACCTCGGGCGGGCCATACCTGTCCCGAAGCGCGGCCTTCACGAGTCCACCTTACCCGTCATTCGCCCCGGCCGGACCATCGGTCTGGTCCTCGGTCGACTCCACCGCGCGGCGGCGCTCGGCGAGATCGGACTTGGCCTTGGTCGCGCTACCCTGCTGGGGAGGTAGGAGGCTGGCGATGACGACGAGACGCCTGGCATGGCGGCGATCCGACGAGGCAGAGACCGACGAACACTGCACGCTCACGCTCCGGAACGGTGGAGTGTCGCTTGTCGGCACGGTCCTCGGCGCCGAAGGCGGCGTGCCCGTCCGGATCGAGTACCGGGTCCTGGCCGACGGCACCGGGATGACGACGGCCGCGCACGTCCGCGACCTGCGCGGGTTCGAGACGCGGACGATCGTGCTCGAGCGCGACACGAAGGGGAACTGGAGCGTCGACGGTGCGGCCGTCAAGGCGCTCAAGGGCTGCACCGACGTCGATCTGGGCTGCAGCCCGTCGACGAACACGCTCCCGATCCGCCGGCTGCGGCT
>JANMBS010000587.1:0-18348 GCA_031360525.1 Thermomicrobiales bacterium | reverse complement strand
GTCCTGCAATATCTACTACGCCCTGACCGGCCTCAAGACCGGCGGGGCCGCCCTGGCCGACTTCGCCGGCAAGATGGGATTCGGGAAGGAGCTGCCGTTCGACCTGCCGACGGCGGTCTCTCAGGTCACCAACGGCGACGGACCGGCCGCCGGTGGGTTCACCGACGATGTCGAGCTGGCCAACGCCGCGTACGGTCAGGCGGAGACGTTCGTCACGCCGCTCCAGATGGCGCTCGTGGCCGCGACGATCGCCAACGACGGCGACCTGATGCAGCCGCGGCTCGTGACGGCTGTGACCGGCAAGGGTGGGACGCGGACGATCGGACCGAAGGGGATGGGCCGTGTCATCTCGGTCGCGAATGCGGAGGCGATCAAGGCCGCGATGGTCAAGGCTGTCGAGGGGTCGCTCGGCCGGCAATACACGACCGGCGCCAAGGTTCCGGGCGTGATCACGGCCGGCAAGTCCGGGACGGCCGAGCTGGGCGGCACCGGTGAGCCGCACTCGTGGTTCATCGGGTTCGCCCCGGCCACCGCGCCGAAGGTGGCGATCGCGGTGATCGTCGAGCAGGCCGGCCGCGGCGCGGAGGTCGCCGCGCCGATCGGCGGGAACCTGATGGAGCTGTACCTGAAGGGCGGTTCATGAGCGACGACAGCGGGTCGGTCGAGCCGGTCGGGCCACCGCGCGACAGTGTCGAGCCACGACACGAGCCGCGGCCACTGATCGAGCGGATCGGGCTCGCGGCGGTCGCCCTCGTGCTTGCGATCCTGTTCGGTGGCGTCGCGGCGGCGTCCTGGATCGGCGGTGAACTCTTCCTCGCGGTGATGGGCGGCGTCGGCTGCCTGATGACGCTATGGGTCGGGGCCCTGACCCTTTTCCGTGGCTGAGGCGGGTCGCGAGGGCTGAGGGGTCAGGGATCCCAGGCATATCCAGGGTCCGATGGGCGGACCCGCACGGATCCGCGACCGACTCGGGTGCACCCCCACACGCCACGACGAGGGTTGAAACGGTTCGCCGCCGCAAAACGCCGTCAACGTGACGGGAACCGGATTCACGGGTGCGGCGTACTATCTGTCACCTGACTGCGGCCTTGTCGCCGCCCGCCACCCTGTTGCGACCCCGCCCCGACCCCGGCGCCGCCCCGGCGCCCGAGCCTGTGAGAGAGGCCGATGAGCAAGATCCAGGAAACCGGCGACAAGGTCCTCGCCAACGTCGAGCGCGTCATCGTCGGCAAGCACCACGAGGTCCGCCTCGCCCTGGTCGCGCTGCTGTGCCGCGGCCATCTCCTCATCGAGGACGTCCCGGGGACTGGCAAGACGGTCCTCGCCAAGGCCATCGCGCGGAGCCTCGGCGGCTCCTTCCGGCGGATCCAGTTCACCCCGGACCTGCTCCCGTCGGACGTCTCCGGCCTGTCGATCTACAACCAGAAGACCCAGGAGTTCGAGTTCCGGCCCGGGCCCATCTTCAGCCAGGTCGTCCTCGCCGACGAGATCAACCGGGCGACCCCCAAGACCCAGTCCGCCCTGCTCGAGTGCATGGAAGAGCGACAGGCCACGATCGATGGCACGACCTACACGATGCCCGATCCGTTCCTCGTCATCGCCACCCAGAACCCGATCGAGTACGAAGGCACCTTCGCGCTGCCCGAGGCCCAGCTCGACCGGTTCATGCTCCGCCTCCGCCTCGGCTACCCACAACCGATCGAGGAGATCGTCATCCTCGACGAGCAGAAGCGGACCCACCCGCTCGAGGACATCGACGAGGTCATGTCGGTCGAGGAGCTGCGCGAGATGCAGGCGGCCGTTCGCGAGATCTACATCGATACGACCGTGTCGGACTACATCGTCCGGCTCGTCAACGGGACGCGCAACCATCCCGACGTCTACCTCGGGGCCTCGCCGCGTGGATCGATCGCGCTGTATCGGGCGGGCCAGGCTCTGGCCGGCCTTCTCGGCCGCGACTACGTCATCCCGGACGACATCAAGGCGCTCGCCGAGCCGGCCCTGGCCCACCGCCTGATCATCAAGACGAGTTCATCGATCCACGACGTCCAGGCCGCCCAGGTCGTGCGCGAGCTACTCGAGTCGACGGCCATCGACGGTGTCCGTCCGACCGGTGGCGGACCGACCGAGCTGCGGCCAGCCAGCGCGGGCTCCTCGACGGCGTCGAGCGCCTAGCCAGCCGATCGAGCGAGGGACAGAGGCGCACGCCGGATGATCCGCAAGCTCGAGCTGCTCATCGTCGCCGTCGTCCTTGTGGTCGCGGCATTCTCGACGGCCGAACCGTTCCTGTTCTACCTGCTCTACCTCGCCATCCTCGTGATCGGTGGGTCGTATGTGCTCGTTCGCCTCGGCCTGACCGATCTCGAGGCGGGGTACGCGGTCAGCCAACTGCACGGCCACGTGGGCGATCGGATGCGGGTGACCTACACCCTGCGCAACGCCAGCCGCATCCCGAAGCTGTGGCTCGAGATCCACAACCCGACGACGCTCCCCGGGGGTCTGCCCGGGCGGGCGATCACCCTCGCCGGCCGGAGCGAGCGGTCATGGCTGATCCGCGCCCCGTTGTCCCGCCGCGGCCACTTCCGGGTCGAACCGCTCCATATCCGGACGGGCGACCCGTTCGGGTTCTTCGAGGCGTCGGCGACCGTCGGCCAGGGGATCTCGATCGTGGTCTATCCGCGGATCGAGCCGTTGCCCCGCTGGCGTCTCCCGGCGGCCGCCCTCGAGGGCAGCCACGCGTCGCCTGTCCGGACGCTCCAGACGACCCCGATGGCGACATCGGTTCGGCCGTACGCACCCGGCGACGCGATGAACCGGATCCACTGGAAGACGACGGCCCGCCACGGTGAGATCCAGGTCAAGGAATTCGACCTCGAGCAGACAGCCGACGCCTGGATCATCCTCGACCTCCAGCGCGGGATCCAGACCGGCCGCGGCGACGAGTCCACGGTCGAGGCGGCTGTCCGTGCGGCGGCCTCGATCGCCGACAAGGCCCTCCAGGAGAACCGGGCGGTCGGGCTGACCGTCAACGTCGGGCGCACCGCGTTCCTGCCGCCCGACCGAGGCGGCCGGCAGCACCTCAAGATGATGCAGCTCCTGGCCGCCGTCGAGGCTGATGGCAGCGCCCCGCTGGTCGAGACACTCATCGCCACCGTCGGGCGGCTGCGCCGCGGGATGACCGCGGTCATCATCACCGCCTCGCTCGACCCGGCCTGGGTGCGACCGCTCGCCGCCCTCCGGACGCGGGGCGTTGCCTGCGTGGTGGTCACCCTCGACGGCGCGGCGTTCGCCAAGTTCGCCGCGGATGCCGAAGCCGCCGCCAACGGCGAGACGGCGCCGGTCGACGCCGAGGCGGACGAGCTGGCCGCCAAGCGCAGGCGCGCCCTCCGCCACGCCCTCGCCGAGTACGAACTCCGCTCCTACGCCATCACCCCGGGCCGAGCGCTCGGCGAGGTCCTCGCCCGATGAAGCGCCGCCTCTCCCTCGCGCCGGCCGAGGGCTGGCTGACGCTCGCCTGCGTGACGCTCCTCTGCCTCACGATGGCCTGGGCGATCGACGACGCACGCTGGGTCCTCGGGCAGCCCGAGTACCTCGACCTGCTCGTTCTTGCCGCAGCCGGCGGCGTCCTGTCCGGGTTCATCGGCCCGAAGGTCGGCTGGGGTCGCTGGCTGACCTTCCTCACGGGCGCGATCTTCGCGGCGCTGCTCGTACCGATCCTGACGGCGTTGGTCGCCCTGCCCGGCGCGCCGATCGGGACGCTCTACCACGCGACCGCCGAGTCGGCCGTCCAGGCGTACATCGACATCGCCATCCGCGACCTGTCGTCGACGACCGAGTACCTGCACTACATCCTGACCCTGGCGCTGGTCGTGTGGGCGACCTCGATGTTCGCGTCATACGCCGTGTTCGGGCATCACCGGCCGCTCAGCGCGGTCCTCGTCGTCGGCGTGGTCCTGGTCCTCAACATGTCACTGACCCAAAACGACCAGCTCCCGTACCTGGTGCTGTTCAGCGTCGGGTCGCTGCTGCTGTTGATCCGCTCGCATGTCTTCGACGAGCAATCGGAGTGGCTGCGTCGCCGCATCGGCGATCCGGCCAGCATCTCATCGGTCTACATGCGTGGCGGAGCGGCGTTCATCGCGGCGGCGGTCGTCGCGTCGTTCGTGCTGACGCAGACGGCCGCATCGGCGCCGCTGGCGGGAGCGTTCGACGGCGTGGACAACGCCCTGATCGGGCTCTCCCAGTCGTTGTCGCGCTACCTCCCGACCGGCGGGTCGACCCGCCCCATCGGTCTCTCGTTCGGGCCGAACGCGCGGATCGAACAGGTGTGGACCAACAGCGGGGCACTGGCGGTGACCATCCGGCGGAACCCGACCGATAACGGCGTCTACTACTGGCGCGCGCGGACGTATGACAAGATCGACCTGAACGGCTGGGACCAGACGACGTCGACCTCGACCGAGATCCCGGCCGACGCGCCCATCCTCGACCAGCGTGCCGACGACGTCACTCCGGAAGGTCGCCACAGCTTCACGTTCACCGTGACTCCGGGCGAATTCACATCGTCGACGATCCTCTCGCCGCAGACACCGATCAGCGTCGACCAGGGGACCCGCCTGACCACGGTCGGCCAGGATGGCTATTTCACGTCCCTGGACCGGATCGAGGGGAGCGGGCCGTACACCGTGACCGCGCTGACGCCGGTCACCGGCAACGGCCCGGGCCAGCTGAACGTTGCCGCACTGCGCGCGACCGACACGACCTACCCCGACGAGATCAAGGCGCTCTACCTGCCGTTTGCCGACGGAACACTGGGACCCAATGCCCTCAAGCTCGAGGCGAAGATCCGCGACGAAGCCGCGTCCCTGGCGCCGATCGATCTCGCCGATCAGCTCGTGACGGAACTCCATTCGTCGACGTATCAATATGAGACCGACGTCCGTGACCTGCCCTGCGCAGGCATCTCCAAGGTCGAATGCTTCGCCACGTACAAGAAGGGGTTCTGCCAGTACTACGCCGCCACGATGGCCGTCATCCTGCGGGACATGGGGGTCCCGACTCGGATCGCCCAGGGCTTCCTGCCGGGGTCGCGCGACCAGAGCGCAGCCAGCGAAAGGATCCTGTTCAGCAATGCCCACGCCTGGGTCGAGGTCTACTTCCAGGGTTACGGCTGGCTCCCGTTCGACCCGACCGGCAATAACCTGTCGCAGCTCGCGCCATTGCCATCGGGCAACCCGACTGCGAGTGGCTCGCCCCGACCGATTCCCAGCACCGGCTCGCCCAGGCCGGGCCCGACGGAGGAGCGCGATCCAGTGGCCCGCCCCGGCGCTGGCCCGTTCGGCGGCGGGACGAGCCTCGGTCCGTTGGTAGCCGTTCTTGCGCTCCTCCTGCTGATCGTCGGTGCCGTTGCGTTCCTGGTCTGGCAGCGCGGGCCGCGCGGCGGGACCACGGCCGATGACGCATACGGGACGGTCACCAGGATCGCGTCGCGGTTCGGCTTCGGACCGCGGCCGAACCAGACCGTGTACGAATACGCGGGTGTGCTCAGCGACGTCCTGCCGACCGTCCGCCCGGAGCTCGAGACAGTGGCCAAGGCCAAGGTCGAGTCGGTGTACGCCCGCGAGATCCTCGGCGATGCGCGGCTCACCAGCCTGAAGGCGGCACAGCGCCGGTTGCGGGTGAGCCTCCTGCGGCTGGCCTTCCGACGCCGCGAACGGCGCAAGCGCCGCTAAGGCGCCACACGTGGGCGGCGCATCCGCGCGTTGCCCGCTCCGCCGTCGCTCAAGCACCTGGGGTGCGCTCGCTTCCTTGCTCACGGGCGCCTTCGGCTGCACCCACCCACGCGCGGCGCCTGTTTCGTGGCTAGAGAGCCCCGCTCCGGGAGCGCGCTTCGAGGTCCGCGAGGGCCTGTTCGTCAGTGAGGGCCGCGAGATGGGCTGTGAGGTTGTGGGCGCGGAGGACCGGTCGACCGGCACGGAACTCGATGATGCTGATCCCGCACAGGTCCATCGACCACATCCAGAAGCGATCGAGTGGCAGGTCGAAGAGTGTCAGGAGCGCGACCTTGAAGACGCCGTCATGGCCGACGACGATCGACCACGGGTGGTCGAGGATCGGATCGGCGTAACCGGCCACCTGCGGCCGGTCGAGCGTGCCAGGCGCCCGGCCGTCGCCGAGCCGGGCGAGCACCGTCGCGAGCGCCGGCCGGACCCGGGCTGCGACCACGGGGAGTGGCTCTCCGCCGGGGGCCCAGGCCTCCAGCGGCGCGCGGCGCCAGGTCGCGAGCTCGGCTCCGTAGCGCGCTCGGATCTCGTCGCGATGGAGTCCCTGCCAGGCGCCCTGGTGGATCTCTAGGAAGCCGGCGTCGGGGCGGCGCGTGACAGTCCCGCCATCGGCCCGCACGGCGCGCTCGATCGCCTCGGCGGTCTGGGCCGTCCGCACGAGGGGGGAGTGGGCCAGCTCGAGTGGGTCGCCGCTCGGGATGGGCAGGGCCGGGGGCTCGTGGGGCCTCGCCAGACGCTCCGCAACGAGCGAGGCCTGGAGCTCGCCGGTCGGCGACAAGGGCGTCTCGGCCTGACCCTGGAAACGGCCCTCGACGATGAAGGTCGACTCGCCGTGGCGGATCAGGACGAGCGTCGCATCGAGGCCGTCCGGGATGAGCGGGGTCTGTCCGGCCGTCAGCGCACAGCCCCCGCGGCGGTCACCGAACCGCCCCCAGCCGGATGGTCCACAGGTCGCGAACGGCTTCCTGCGTCCGGATCGCGTCCGAAACGGCGTCCGGCACATCGTCGTCGAGGGCGAGGATCATGAACGCATCCTCGCGGGGTCGGGTGCGTGCCAGGTGCATCGCACTGATGTTGATGTCGGCCTCGCCGAGCATGAGGCCCACCCGTCCGACTGTGCCCGGCCGGTCCATATGGCGCGTGATGAGCATGTTGTCGGCCGGCGCCATGTCCAGCCGGTAATCGTCGAGCCGAGTGATCCGCGGCTCGCCGCCCGCGACCGTCCCGGCGACGACCGTTGTCCGGCCGCCCGTCTCGCCCGACAACGTGATGAGCGCCGCGAATGCGCCGGCGTCGGGCGTCTTGCGTTCCACCACGGTGATGCCACGGGCCTTTGCCAGCGCCCCGGCGTTGACCAGGTTGACCCGCTCGGTGATGGAGGTCTCGAGTAGCCCGCGCAGGACCGCCGCGGTCAGCGGCGTCCCATCGAATTCGGCGAGTTCGCCGGCGATCTCGAGTGTCAGCGTCCGCACGCCACCGCGCGAGAACTGGGCGAAGAACCTGCCGAGGATCTCGGCCAGCGGGAGGTACGGGGCGAGCGCCCGGGCCGTCTCCGGCGTGAGCAGTGGGGCGTTGACCGCGTAGCGCGCACTCCGGCCGGCGAGGACGTCGAGGACTTGGGCAGCGACCTCCTCGGAGACCAGGACCTGAGCCTCGGCCGTGGAGGCGCCGAGGTGCGGCGTCAGGAGCGTGTTGGGGGCATCGAGCAGGGGCGAACCGGTCGGCGGTTCCTGGTCGAAGACGTCGATCCCGGCCCCGCCCAGATGGCCTGAGCGGAGCGCCTCGGCGACGGCGGCCTCGTCGAGGACACCGCCGCGGGCGACGTTGAGCACGATCGAGCCAGGCTTGAGCTTGGCGATCGCCTCGCGGCCGATGAGCCCGCGGGTCGTTCGCGTCAGCGGGACGTGGACCGTCACGACATCCGACCGCGCCAGCATCTCGTCAAGTTCGACCAGTTCGACACCGTGGTTTGCGGCGGCTTCGGCGGTGACGAACGGGTCGACGCCGAGAACGGTCATCTCCATCGCCCGGGCACGGACCGCGATGGCCTGGCCGATCTTGCCCAGCCCGACGATCCCGATCGTCCGCCCGCGCAGTTCGAGACCGGTGAACTCGGCTCGCTTCCACTCGCCTCGGCGGAGCGACGCATCGGCCTGGGCGATGCGGCGGGCGACTCCGTAGAGCAGGGCCAGCGTGTGTTCGGCGGCCGCGATTGTGTTCCCGGTCGGAGCGTTCACGACCACGATGCCGGCGCGCGTGGCCGCCTCGAGGTCGACGTTGTCGACACCGACCCCGGCCCGCCCGATGACGGCCAACCGCTTTCCTGCCGCGATGAGGTCGGCGTCGACCTGGACACCGCTGCGGACGATCAGCGCGTCGTAGTCCCGGATGATCGCGCACAACTCGTCGCGCGACAGCCCGGGACGTTCGTCGACCTCGTGATCGGCCCGGAGAAGGTCGATCCCCTCGCTGGCGACAGGCTCAGCGACGAGGACCCTCACGCACCCGCCCCGGCGGTGGCCGGTATGCCGATCCCGTATGCCTCGAGGGCGGCCACCTGTGCGGCAGCGACGGCGGCGCCCGGCCTGCTGGGTCGCCCGGCAGCGATCGATGCGATCTCGAGCGAGCTCATCGCGCCGATGATCTCTTCGACGGTGACCGAGCCGAGATGCCCGAGCCGGAAGATCTTGCCGGTCAGCTTGCCCTGGCCGCCGGCCAGGACGAGGCCGCGCCGCTTGAGGTCGGCGTTGAACGACCTCCAGTCGAGGTCGTCGGGCACGACCGCAGCCGTCACGGTCTTTGACGCGTGGCGTGGGTCGGCGAACAACTCGAACCCGAGAGCGGTCAGCCCGGCGCGCGACGCGGCGGCGCACGCCTCGTGGCGGGCGAAGATGGCCTCGGCGCCCTCGGCGCTCATCAGCCGGAGGCCCTCGTCGACCTGGTAGACCACGGCGATCGCCGGGGTGAACGGCGTCTGACCCGCGGCGTGACTCTCGCGATGTGCCCGCAGGTCGAGGTAGACGCGCGGCATCGTCGCGGTCTCCATCGCCGCCCAGGCCCGCTCCGACGCGGCGATCATGGCCAGGCCTGGAGCGGACATCCAGGCCTTCTGCGAGCCGGTGACGACGACGTCGACGCCCCAGGCGTCCATCTCGAACGGCACGGCACCCAGGCCCGAGACGCTGTCGACGAGGATGAGCGTCTCGGGCGAGGCTTCGCGAACGGCCGCGGCCAGGTCGCCGATGGGGTTCATGACGCCGGTCGAGGTCTCGTTGTGGGTCAGCAGCACGGCCTTGTAGCCGGGCGCTCGCTCGAGCTCGGCGCGGAGGGTCGCCGGGTCGGCGGCCTGGCCCCATTCGACCTCGATCTTGGTCACGTCAGCGCCGTAGATACGGGCGATCTTTGCGAACCTGTCCCCGAACGACCCGATCGAGACGCCGAGGACTCGATCGCCCGGGGAGAGCACGTTGACGACGGCAGCCTCGAGGCCGCCGGTGCCGGCCGTGGTGATCATCGCGACATCGCTCGTCGTGCCGAAATAGGGCTTCATGCCGTCGAGGATGCGGGCGAGCATGGCGGCGAATTCGGGGCCGCGGTGATTGATCATCTGGCGGGCGCCGGCCTCGCGGACGCTCGGCGGGAGCGCGGTCGGCCCGGGGATCCGCAGGTTGGGCTCGAAGCGGTCCACGGGGTCCTCCTGGTGTCACGGTCGAGACTGGCGGATGGGAGGAGCCGGTCCCTGCCGGCACGTTCATATGCTGACACATGGCCGCGCGAGCCATCGCCGGCCGGACTTTGGGATGGCCTTGCAACGCCCCACGGAGTGGTGGCCGAACGCCCGCTCCCCGGGCTGTGATGCACTCATCTGATGGACCAGGCACGGATCGGCGACCGATACACACTTCTGGACAGGCACGCGACGGGCGGGATGGCCACCGTCTGGCGTGCCCGTGACGAGTGGACCCGCGAGATCGTTGCCGTCAAACGGCTCCACCCGCACGTCGTGGCCGACCCCGTCGCCCGTTCGCGCCTCGAACGCGAGGCCGAGGCGCTGCGCACCGTCGACCACCCGGCGATCGTCCGGCCGCGCGGGTTGATCGACGACCCGGACGCACCCTCGCTGGTCATGGACTTCGTGTCTGGACGGCCGCTCAGCGAACGCATCGCCGAGGGTCCGCTGCCGCCGGACGAGGCCGTCGCCATCGCCGGCGTCGTGGCCGACGCGTTGGCCGTCGCGCACGACCACGGGATCGTCCATCGCGACATCAAGCCCGCCAACATCCTGGTCGACGACGACGGGGCAGTCCACCTGGTCGACTTCGGGATCGTCGCGTTGATGGATGCCCCGCCCGACGAACTGACGGCGGCCAGCACCATGGTCGGGACGCTCCGCTATGCAGCCCCTGAGCGGCTGGCGGGCGGCGAGGTCTCGCCCCGGTCGGACGTGTGGGCGCTCGGGGCCGTTCTGTACGAGATGCTCACCGGTGTTCCCGCCGTGACCGCGACCGACCCGGTGGGGGCGCTGGCGGCCAGCCAGGCGGCCCCCTCGACGCTGGAGGGTGTGCCGCCCTACCTTGCCTCGGTCATCGTCCATGCGATGGCCACCGCTCCGGCTGATCGTTACCCCGACGCCATCGCCCTGCGCGACGCGCTGGCCGCCGATGGGGCCCCGATCGACCCGAACGCGGTGACCGCCGTCGTCCCGATCCCTGCGGTGGTCGCACCGCCGGTCGTCACGGCGCCTACCCGCTCACCCGCCTTGACCCCGATATCGCCGGTCCCCGCCGCGGGCGCGGCGGTCCTGCCGGCGGCTGTCCCGGCTGTCGCTCCTCGTGACCGCAGGCGACGGGCCGGACCTGTGCGCTTGAACATGCTGATGGCTGGGATCGTGCTCGCTGCGGTCGTCCTCTTCGCACTCGCCGGTTCGAGCCTGCTCGCGGGCGGCCGGGACCCCAACGGTTCTGGGGCGGGAGGTGGTCGCCAGACCACCGCGTCCGAGCCCGCCCCGAGCGCCGCCCCGGTCACCCGACAGCCGACGCCGAAGGCAAGGCCCGGCAAGGGCAACGGAAAGGGCGACGACAAGAAGGACGACTAGGATCCGCTCACGCTGCCGGGACCGCTGCCAGCCGGTTCCCGCGCTGTCGGGTACGGTTGGCGCCGTGCGTCGCACGACCGCCACCTCGAACGTCCAGAGCACCGTCACCAACCACACGTGAGCCTTTCCGCATGACCACCGCGCCCCGACCGCGCCGATCCCATCGCCGCATCCTCGCCGCCCTTGCCCTCGGGCTCGTTGTCGTCATCGTCGGCGTCGGCGCGATCGCGACCGATACGCTCGGTGCCGCCGGCCTGTTTGACCGGGCTATCGCCAAGGTCGAGCGGTTCCTGGCTGGTCCGGTCCCCGATCGCGCGGCACCGGACACGGTGCTGGAGAGCGCGCCTCCCGAGGACATCGAGGATCTCGATCCCGATGAGGTCCCCGTCGCGACGCCCGTCGTGGGCGCGGTGGGCCCCGGGATCAGTCCCATACCGGTGCCAACGGCGAGCGCGACCCCGACGCCGACGGTCCCGCGTACCCCGGTCACATTCGATATCGTCGCCGACCACGATGCGGTCTTCGCCCACGAGCTCAAGGTCACCTGGTGTGCCTCGGCCGGCGTCCAGATGGTCCTGTCGATCCTCAGGCACGGCAACACGTCCCACGCCTTCCAGCGCGAGATCCAGGGCCGTGTCCGCGAGTGGGAGAGCGCCAAGGACAGCCACAACGGCGACTGGGGGCCGTCGGCGATGGCGCTGGCACTCGCCGACTACGGGGCGAAGGGCTACGAGGTGCGCGCCTATCAGACGCGCCAGGGAGCCCTGCGCGGCGCGGCGAAGGCGATCATGAAGACCAATTCGCCGGTCATCCTGCTCGCTTGGCGCGGGGCGCACACGTGGGTGATGACCGGCTTCAAGTCCGACGCCGACCCGACGATCTTCTCGAACGCCAAGATCAGCGGCACCTACATCCTCGACCCGTGGTACCCCGATATCTCGAGCATCTGGGGCCCATCCGATCCGCCCGGGACCTTCCAGAACAACGCCGAGATGATCCGCAACTTCCTGCCCTGGAAGCGTCCCGAAGGCAAGTACCCGGCCCGCGACGGCCTGTACATCACGGTCCTCCCGACGATCCGGGTCAACCCGCCGGGCTGACGCCGATGCGCCGGACGCGCGGCGCCAGGAAGAGCGCGAGCAGGATGTCCTTGAGGATAACCCCGGCCGCGTAGCCGAGCGGGATGCCGATGATCCCGAACTCGGGAACGAGCAGCGTCGTGGCGAGGACCACCGCCCCCAGCCCGGCGAACGAGGCGATCACCTGCCGCAGCGTGTCGTGGGTCGCGTACAACCCGCGCGAGAGCGGGTAGGCGAGGGCGTCGAACGGGACCGACAGCGCGAAGGCGGCGACGACCGCCGAGGTCACCGCGACATCGTCCGCGGTGAACTTTCCGCCGCCGAGCAGGACGTGGACGAGCGTCCCTGACAGAACGAACAGGGCGACGCCGGCAAGCGCCGTCAGGATCCCGATGGTGACGAGGTTCCTGACCAGGATCGATCGGAACGACGACCGGTCGCCGTCCGCGAAGGCCGCCGACAGGAGCGGGAAGACGGCCAGCGAGAACGAGACCCCGATGAGGCTCACTGGCAGGACCTGGTAGTCGAGGCCGAAGTTGAGCGCCGAAACCGTTCCGACCCCGAGGCCGGCCGCGACGCGCGTGAAGTAGGTGATGGTCAACGGGTCGATGGCGACCGAGAACATCCGGGGAACCATCAGGCGCAGGAACTCGCCGAACGCCGCGGTGCGGACCGCGAAGGCCGGCCGGATGCGGAACGACGTCCGGGTCGTGCCGATCGCCCGGATCGTGAGGTGCGCGGCCGCGCCCGCCACGGCGCCCCACGCTGACGCCACGATTCCGAAGCGGCTCGCGAAGAGGACCGTGCCCAGGATGATCCCCGTCGTGTAGAGGATCGGCGCGAGGGCATAGAAGAGGAACCTCCGATGCGCGACGAGGATCTCGCCGAGCGCGATCGACGCCGCGAACATCACCTGAGCCAGGCAATTGATGCGCAGCAGTTGCACGTAGAGGTCCTGGGTGGCCGGATCGAAGCCCTCGGCGATCACGCCGGCCAGCCAGGGGGCGGCGATGAAGATCGCGATGCTGGCGATGGTCATGAGGCCGACCGCCCCGGTCAGCACCGTCCGCCCGAAGTCGTTAGCCGGCTCGTCGCCTGAGTCGTGGCGGAGACGGCTGTAGATCGGCACGAATGGGGCGGTCAGACCGGCGGCGACCAGGACGTCGAGTGCGATCTCGGGAATTCGGAACGCCGCGTTGTAAGCATCGAGCTCCGCGCCCGCCCCGTACGTGTTGGCGAAGACCCGGTTCCGGATGATCCCGGTTGCAAAGTAGCCGAGCGACAGAACCGACAGCAGGATCGCCCCGCGCGGGAAGATCTTGTCGATCATGGCGCGGGCGGTCGCGATGGCCGCAGTCACGGTCGGGCGGGTCGGGTCATGCCGGTTCGACGCCTCTCGGCCGCCTGTTGTTCTTCACCACAGAACAAAACCACGGATCGGAGCCCGCTCGAAGGCGGATTCGGCCCTTGTCGTGGTCACGGGAGGCTCTGAACGCGGAAACACGGTTCGATTCGCCACCCATCGGCCTGCCCGGGGTCCGTCCAAGCCGGTCGGGAAGGTCTCGAGGCGGGGATGTCCAGTTTTGTTCTGCCACGGAGAACGATGAACGCGTCGACCAGCCGAGCGTCGCGCCCGCCACTACTGGTCGCGCCGGACCTGGAGTCGCTTGCCGCGGATGGTGGCCTCGCGCAGGGCCGCGATGACGGCGTCGGCGACGCCCTCCTGCACGTCGACCAGCGAGAAGCCCTCGTTGATCTGGATGGCGCCGACGACCCCGCCCGGGACGTGCGCCTCGTTCGTGATGGCACCGACCAGGTCGCCCGGCCGCAGGCCTGAACGCCGACCGCCACCCACGAAGAGGCGGACCCACGGCCCGCTCGAACCCGGCCGATCGCCACCGCGCGGCGGGCCTCCGGGGCCGCCGTGACCACCCGGGCTGCCGAAGCCTCCCGGGCCCTGGCGCGGGCTCGGTCCGCGTCCTGGCCCGGGCCCAGTTCGCCCCGGCGCGGTTCTGCCACCCCTCGGCGGTGGTCCGGCATTCAACGGCGGGGAGAACAGTTCGACCTCGTCGGCGTCCTGCGCCCCGGCGCCTTCGATGAGGCTGACGGCCGCCAGCGCGATGTCGACCAGGTCGAACTCGTCGGTCAGCGGTTCTACCACGCCCCGGAACCGATCGAAACCATCGCCGAGGAGCGCCTCGCGCAGGTTGGCGCGCAGGATCTCGGTCCGGCGCTCGCGCAGGTCGGCGACGGTCGGCAGGTGGGCGATCTCCAGCTTCGCGTGCGTCGCCGCCTCGATGTTGCGCAGCATCCGGTGCTCGCGCGGCTCGACCAGGGTGATCGCCACTCCCTCGCGGCCGGCCCGTCCGGTCCGCCCGATGCGGTGGACGTAGGCGTCGGGGTTGGACGGGACGTCGTAGTTGACGACGTGCGAGACGTGCTCGATATCGAGGCCGCGCGCGGCGACATCGGTGGCGACCAGGACATCCAGCGAGCCGTCGCGGAAGCGGCCCATCATCCGGTCGCGGCCTTCCTGGGTCAGGCCGCCGTGCAGCGCTCCGGCATCGTGGCCGCGGGCGCTCAGGGCCTCGGCCAGGTCGTCGACCTCCCCACGCGTCCGGGCGAAGACCAGCGTGGAGGCCGGGTCCTCCACGTCGAGGACGCGGCACAGGGCGGCCAACTTGTCGTTGCGACGGACGACGTAGGCGACCTGACGAACCCGGGCAGTGCCGTCGCCGGTGAGCTTCTCGGCATGGACCTTGATCCGGGCCGGGTCGCGCAGGTGGCGCTTGGCGATGCGCGTGATGGTCGGCGAGATGGTGGCCGAGAAGAGCGCCGTCTGGCGCTCGGCCGGGGTCGCCGCCAGGATCGTCTCGAGGTCCTCGGCGAAGCCCATATCGAGCATCTCGTCGGCCTCGTCGAGGATGACGACCTGGACGCCATCGAAGCGCAAGCTGCCGCGCTTGAGGTGGTCCACCGCCCGGCCCGGCGTCGCGACGACGATGTCGACGCCACGCCGCAGCCCGCGCAACTGCTGGCCGATGGGCTGGCCGCCATAGACCGGCAGGATCCGCGCCCCGAGTTCGCGGCCGTACTTGTGGAGTGCCTCGGCGACCTGCATCGCCAGCTCGCGCGTGGGAACCAGGACGAGGGCCGAGGTGCTGCCCTCGCGGGCCTTGCCGATGGGGATGCGCTGGAGGGTCGGCAGCGCGAACGCGGCGGTCTTGCCGGTGCCGGTCGGTGCTTCGGCGAGGAGGTCGCGGCCGGCGAGCAGGGGAGGGATGGCCTCGCGCTGGATCGGCGTCGGTTCCTCGTATCCGAGGGCCGCGATCGTCGTCAGCAGGCGCGGGTCGAGCTCGAGGGTGGCGAAGCCGTCGGTCGCGGACTCAATGGCCTCGGCCTGGTCGACGGCATCGACGGCATCGACGGCATCGCTATCGGCCCCTGCGGGCGCCATGTCGCTCTTGCGTTTAGCCACGTCGGCCATTGTCGCCGAGTCGGATGGGCTCAGCGTGCCCCGGCGATCGGGTCGAGGTCGATCGTCCGGACGCGTCGGGTCCCGCCCGCGTCGGTTCGGACCGCCGCGGTCGGGATGACGCCGGCAACGAGGCGCTCGATGACGGCTTCCTCGCCGGCATACAGGCCGGTGCCGTTGATCAGCACACGACCGCCGACCTTGAGGTTCGAGCGCCCGGCGCCCGCGGTGACGTCGATCGCGACGAGGTTCGGGCGGACGACCGCGACCTCAGGTCCGGCGCCGGCGCGCGGCGCACCCTTGGTGTGGGTCCGCGCGACGGGATAGGTGACCTTGCGTCGCTTCATGCCTCCGGCTCGTTGCCGTCACGGCCGGCACCGAGAGTTCCACCCAGCGCGTCGGCTCCGTTGACCGCCGCCCAGGCAGTGACTGCGTCGGACAGCGCGATGGAGTCCGGGCGGACCGCCAGCCGGTCGTCGAGGCCGCGGATCTCCTGTCCGAGCTCGGCGAGGACGCCACGGTAAGCAGGCTTGTCGCCGTTCGAGCGGGCGCTGCTGGGATACACGTCGAAGTAGCCGTCACTGCTCACGACGATCGTCGCTTCAGGCGGGGAGAATGAGGTTCGAGCCATGGTGAGGATCCGATCCATCGAGCGCTTCGAACCGACGAGATGCGAGCCCGGCGCCTGCGACTGCACCCCACCATCGGGCCGCGCGGCGATTCCGTCAAACGTCGGGCTGGAACTGTCATGCGAGGGAGGGCGGCGGCGGGGAGCCGGCCGTAGCGTCCTGAAACGATCGATCTTGCCGGACGCGGGACTGCGGTCTTGACTTCGATGTCCACGGTGGGAGCATGGACGCGTTGTTCTCCCGGAGGTGGCAGGAGGTGTCGGCAATGGCGAAATACCTTTTCCATGGGTCGTATACGGAAGCGGGCATCAAGGGCGTCCTGAAGGACGGTGGGAGCGGGCGCCGCAAGGCGGTCGATGCCCTGGCCAAGAGCCTGGGCGGGACGATCGAGTCGATGTACTGGGCATTCGGGAAGGACGACTTCTACGTTATCGGCGACCTGCCGAGTCAGGCTGCGGCGGCAGCTTTGGCGGCCACGACCGGGGCGAGCGGCAGTGTGTCGATCAGCACAGTGGTCCTGCTGACGGCCGAGGATATCGACGCGGCGGTCAAGCTCCACCCGGAGTACCGCAAGCCAGGAGGCTGAGGCCGGGTCAGTCGGCCGCGTCGCGTTTCTGGGTCTCAGCCAGCTTCTTGCGGTTCTCCTCGCGGGGCCGCAACGCGTCGCTCATCGAAGCCATCGGTGGGTCGGCGCGTTTCTTTCGCCGCGGCTTTCCGTCCCGTCGCGCCTCTTCTCGGGCCGCGATCCGCGCCGCGATCGTCACCTCATGCCCCTGGTCGCCGGGCACGTAGTAGTGCCGCTCCAGAAGCTCGTCGGGCAGGTACTGCTGCTCCACGTCGTCGCCCTCGAAGTCGTGCGGGAACACGTACCCGACGCCGATCCCGTGATTCTTCATTCGCCGGTCGCCGGCGGTCCGCAGGTGGTTGGGGACCGGGAGTGAGCCCTTGGTCACCACGTCGGCCAGCGCCGCCGTGTAGGCCCGGCCGACCGAGTCCGACTTCGGCGACGTGGCGATGAAGACTGTCGCCTGCGCCAGCGCGTACTGCGCCTCGGGGAGCCCGATCCAGTCGAGCGCCTGGCCGGCCGCGACCGCGAGCGACAACGCCCGCGGATCGGCATTGCCGACGTCCTCCGACGCACTGATGATGAGGCGCCGGGCGATGAACTTGGGGTCCTCACCGGCCGCGATCATCGACGCCAGCCAGTAAAGGGCGCCATCGGGGTCGTTGCCGCGCAGGCTCTTGATGAACGCCGAGACCGTGTCGTAGTGCCCGTCGCCGGCGCGGTCATAGGCGAGGACTCGCTGCTGGGCGGCGGTCTCGACATCCTCGAGGCGCGGGCTGACCCGGCCCTTCGCGTCGCGGACATCCTCGGATTCGGCGAGGGCTGCCGCGCCCTCGAGGACGTTGAGGGCCGCCCGGGCATCGCCGCCGGCGAGCGAGACCAGGTGCTCGAAGGCGTCGTCCGTCAGCCCGGCACCGCCCGCCGGTCCGAGCGAGCCCGCCAACCCACGCTCCTCGTCATTGAGCGCCCGGCGGACCACGGCCCCGACCTCCTCGTCGGTGAGTGCCTCGAGACGCCAGACGCGCATCCGCGACAGCAGCGCCGAATTGACCTCGAAGTACGGGTTTTCGGTCGTGGCGCCGATCAGCGTGACCGTCCCGTCCTCGACATGGGGGAGGAGCGCGTCCTGCTGGGCCTTGTTGAAACGATGGATCTCGTCCAGGAAGAGGATGCTCCGCGTCCCGTGCAGGTTCAGCCGCTCCTGGGCCTCGGCGATCGTCGCCCGGACCTCGACGACCCCCGACATGACCGCCGAGAGCGAGGTGAAGTGGGCACCGATCTCCGCCGCGAGGAGGCGGGCCAGGCTGGTCTTGCCGGTCCCGGGCGGTCCCCAGAGCAGCAGCGACGAGAGGTGGCCACGGGCGATGCCGCGTCGGAGAGGGCCGCGCTCACCGACGAGGTGTTCCTGGCCGACGAACTCCTCGAGGTTCCGCGGGCGCATCCGCGCGGCGAGGGGCTGCCGCTCGGGCGGGGGATGGAAGAGGGCCTCGGGTCGTGCGCCGGTGGGCCGCCGGGCGGATGGCATGACTCGATGGTAGCGCGGCCGGGGCGGCCGCCCCGGCTGGTCCGACTAGAGGAGGCTGAACCCGGTGAGGTGGACGACCAGCCAGATACCGAGCAGGATCAGGATCATGCCGCCGCCGACGATCGCGATGCGCCGGACGTCTCGGGCGACGTAGGCGTATTCCTGGGCCGCAGACACGTCGAGGCTCGACCCGGAGC
>JANMBS010000584.1:0-1569 GCA_031360525.1 Thermomicrobiales bacterium | reverse complement strand
CGACTCCGCGGCCGACCGGGCTGCAAACGCCTCCGCGCCCGACGGCGAGACGCCCGACGGCGACCCCGAGCTCGCGGCGCTCGTCCATGCGCCTGCGCGGGGCGAGACGCCCGACGGCGACCCCGAGCTCGCGGCGCTCGTCCATGCGCCTGCGCGGCGTCGGCGGGCCAACGTCGCCCCGGTCGACGCGTCGCCGACCTACGAGCCGGGCGTCGATGCTGTGCCTGTCATGCCCGTCGCGGCCGCCGTGACCGACGGCGACCCCCCGGCACCGCCTCGGCGCCGACGGTCGCTCGCCTTCCTCTTCGGCATCTCGTCCGTGGTGGGCTTTCTGCTCGCCGTCGGCATCGGCGCCGGCGGCCTGTATGCATGGGGTCAGCAGTACGACGGCCGGGTCCTACCCGGCGTGCGCGTCGGCAGCACGGAACTCGGCGGGCTCACCCGCGAGCAGGCGGAGAAGGAGATCGCGAACGCCTATGGCTCGCTCGGTACCGGGCAGATCACGTTCACCGGCCCGGACGGACAGGCGACGACCATCAGCTACGCCGACGTCGGCCGCGGCCCTGACACCTCGGCGGTGGTCGACGCGGCATTGGCGGCAGGCCGCGGCGGGCCCCTCGCGACCCTCATCGGCGCACCCCGGGCCGCGATCCGCGGCGTGACCCTCGACTCCGGTGTTGCGTACGACCGCGACAAGCTGGCGGCCGCCGTCGAGACGCTCGCGACAACGATCGACCGAACTACCGTCGACGCCGCCGTGTCAGCCGGCCAAGTCGGGACGTTCACTGTCTCCCCGGCGAAGGACGGTCGCGCCGTGGACAAGGCGGCTCTGCTGGCGGCGCTCGACCAGCAACTTGCGGCGCTCGGCACGCCGGCGTCGATCACGATGGCTGTCCCGGTCGTGTCGGTGGAACCGGCCGTCACCACCGCATCGGCCGAGGAGGCGAAGGCGGCCGCGGATCGAATGGCCGCCGACGTGGTCGTCGCCCGGGGCAAGGACACCTGGACGATCGCCGGTACGAGCCTCGCGCCGCTGATCTCGTTCTCGACCGCGGCGGACGGAAATATCACCCCGGTCTTGGACGAGTCGGGCCTCGACCCGATCGTCAAGAAGCTGGCCAAAAAGGTCGATAGGCCCGCCAAGGACGCGGGCCTCAAGATGGTCAGCGGACGCATCGTCGCAACCAATGCTAGCCACGAGGGCCGAACGCTCGACGCAGCCGGGATGAAGGCCGCGATCATCAGCGCGATCGCGGGCCGCCAGTCGGGGGCGACGGCATCGCCGGTCGAGGCCGTCGTCAAGGTGGTCGATCCCAAGCTGACCACGGAGGACGCCAAGGCGTTCGCCCCGAAGATGCGCCAGATCAGCTCGTACAGCGTCTACTACTTCGTCATCGTCAACAACCACTGGGGCGGGAACATCGAGGCGCCGGCCACGAAGATCAACGGTACGGTCGTGCCGGCAGGCGGAAAGTTCGACTTCTGGAAGGTCGTCGGCGACCTGCGCAAACTCCCGGGCACAGGCCCGGGCAACGCGATCGAGGGCGGGAAGATCACCGTCACCGGCGC
>JANMBS010000568.1:0-12303 GCA_031360525.1 Thermomicrobiales bacterium | reverse complement strand
GACCGTCACCCTCCAGACCGGCAAGCTGGACAAGCCCCTGACGTTCTTCGCCTATCTCGTCGCCGATCGCCCCGGCGCCTACACGGAGCGGACCGAGACCGCCACGATCGGCGGGGCGCCGATCGACCTGACGATCCGGTCGTGGACCGATGATCAGGCCTGGGCCGCGCGCGTCGGCGACCTTGTCTCGCGCGGCCTCCCGGTCCTCTCCGAACAGATCGGCCTGCCGTGGCCGCGTGAGGGCGGCCTCATCTTCCAGGAGTCGATCAGTCGGACGACCGGCGGCTATGCCGGGCTGTTCGATCCGTCGCTCGGCCAGGTCGAGGTCGCCTACGACGCCGGTGACTTCGTCGTGCTTCACGAATCGGCGCATGCCTGGTTCAACGGCGGGCTTCTTGCCGATCGCTGGGCGAACGAGGCCTTCGCCTCGTACTACGGTCTCGCGGCGGCCACGGCCCTCAAGGTCAAGGTAAGCCCCGACAAGCTGACGCCGGAGCTCGAGGCCGCCCGGATCCCGCTCAACGCATGGGCTGCCGTCGGGCGCGAGGATGACAAGACCGAGGACTACGCCTACGCCGCGACGATCGCCCTGGCCAGCGAGATCGCCAAGCGCGCGGGAGCGGATGGGCTGCGCGCCGTGTGGGCCGATGCGGCGGCCAAGGTCGGGGCCTACCAGCCGGTGGCGACCGGCGAGGGCACGACCGTGACGCCCGGCACGAATCTCGAACCCGAGACCGTCGCTGCAGCGCCCGACTGGCGGGCGCTGCTCGATCTGCTCGAGGAGCGGACCGGCTTGACCTACGACGACCTGTGGCGGACCTGGGTCGCGCGCGCGCAGGACCTGCCACTGCTCGACACGCGTCGCGAGGCGCGGACCGCGTACGACGCGGTCGTCGCTGCGGCCGGCGAATGGCGGCTGCCTCGCGCGGTGCGCGACGCGATGCGCGCGTGGCAGTTCGACCAGGCCCGGACCATGCTCGCTGACGCCAGGACGGTGCTCGACAAGCGGGCGGCCATCGTGACCGGCGCGGCCTCGGCCGGGCTGACCGTCCCGGACACGCTGCGGACGGCGTTCGAGAGCCCCGACGGGTTCGCGACCGCCACGCTTGAGGCGACCGCCGAGCTCGCGGCCATCGACCGCTACGTCGCGGCCGTCGCAGCGCGGCCCACGTCGGTCGATACGATCGAGGCGATCGGTCTGTGGGGCACCGATCCCGCTGGCGACCTCGATCGGGCGAAGACCCTCTTCGCCTCGGGCGATCTGGGTGGCTCGGCGGGTGCGGCTGGGGCGGCCGAGTCGGCCTGGACCGGTGCCGCAGACGCCGGTCGGGCGAGGCTGATGAGCATCGGCATCCTGGCGCTCGCGCTCCTGCTCGGTCTGGTCATCCTCGCGGTCTGGCTGCGCGGCCGTCGGCATCGGGTGCCGGCCGTCGCGGGTGCGGGCGGAGCCGCGGTCGCGGTGGCAGCCCCGGCCTTCGACCCGGCTGCGTACCCGGGCTGGGACGACGATGACGACACGATCGCCGCTGAGGAGCCCGCGATGTCCGGCACGTCGAGCGACCTTGCGAGGCCGGATTCGTACGCTACACTCGCCGCCTCTCCGGACCCGGCCGGACCGGTCGACGTCGGAGACGATCGCGCGAGAGAGGCGGAACCGGGCTGATGGGTCTGACGCGCTCGCGTCCATCGCACGAGATCCTGTCGGGCGACTCGGCTGACGTCTATTTCGCGCGAGCGGAGAGCATCCTCGAGAAGGAGGGCCTCGACCCGCTCGTCACGATGGAGGTCTTCACTCGCCAGGACGCCGTCCTGTGCGGCATCGACGAAGCGCGCAACCTGCTCGGCCATGTCCTGGCCGGCGCCGACGCAGCCGAGACCAAGCTCGAGACGCTCCACGACGGGGACCTCATCGAGCCGAAGGAGGTCGTCCTCCGGATCCGCGCTCGCTACCGCCGGTTCGGCCTGTACGAGACGGCGTTTCTCGGGATGCTCGCCCAGTCGACCGGCTGGGCGACCGCTGCCCGAACGGTCGTCGATGTCGCGGCGCCGGACCCAGTCATCAGCTTCGGCGCCCGCCACATCCACCCCGACATCACCGATGTCCTCGACTACGCGGCGATCATCGGCGGCTGCGTCGGGGCATCGACGCCGGCCGGCGCCCGGCTGGCCGGGTTGGCTCCGACCGGGACGATGCCCCACTCGCTGGTGCTCATCTTCGGGGACACCGTGGAGGCGGCCCTCGCGTTCGATCGGCACGTGGAGAAGGACGTGCCGCGGATCGTCCTGGTCGATACGTTCAAGGACGAGGCTGAGGAGGCGTTGCGGGTCGCCCACGCTCTCGGCGACCGGCTCTATGGCGTGCGGCTCGACACGCCCTCGGAGCGTGGCAGGGTCACCGCCGACCTCGTCCACGAGGTCCGGGCGCGCCTCGATCAGGCGGGGTTCGATCACGTCAAGATCACGGTCTCGGGCGGGCTGAACCCAGAGCGCATCGCATACTTCAAGGAGGCCGGCGCGCCGGTCGATTCGTACGCGGTCGGCTCCTATATCAGCGGCGCGACACCGATCGACTTCACCGGCGACATCAAGGAGATCGACGGCCAGCCGATCGCCAAGCGCGGTCGGATCCCCGGGTTGACCGACTCGCCGCGGCTCCAGGCGGTGGACCTGTCGGCGTACCGAGAGGGGTAGGGTCGGGGGCCACGCTCCGTTGGAGACCCTTTTGGCGTAGCCACGACGACCGCCGGCCTCTGGCTCGTGTACCGATGGGCTAGGCCACTCGACGGATGGCACGGTTTCGGCCTCCATGCCACCATCCGTGAATGGAGTCTTCGCGACCCGACGAGGTCAACGACGACGAGGAACGCGAGAGCGCGTACGAGCTGCTCCAGCGCGGCCAGGCGCTGCTCGATCGGCGGCACTACGCCCAGGCCGCCACCGTGCTCGAGCGCGCCGACCGCCTCGAGCCGCGTCGTGGCTCGATCCTCGAGGCGCTCGGCCGGGCGTACTTCAACTCCGGTCAGGCCGAGCGCGCTCGCGGGGCGTTCGAGGCCCTCCTCGACGTCGATCCGTCGTCGCCGTACGGTCATTTCGCGCTTGGGCAGAGCCTCAAGCGGCTGGGCCGACGCCAGGAGGCCGGCACCCATCTGCGACTGGCTGTGGCTCTGAGCCCGGAGACCACCCTCTATCGCGAGGCCCTCGACCGGCTCGGTTAGCCGCGCAGCCGCGCGAGCCAGAGCAGAGCCAGGATCGTCTTCGCATCGCGCAACTCCCCGCTTTCCGCGGCGGCCACCGCGTCGCGCCACGGCATCCTCTCGAGGAGCAGGTGCTCGTCCTCGTCGGGGCCGAGGCGTTCCCCATCGGCCGGTCGCAGGTCCGTGGCGAGATACAGATGCATCAGCTCCGACGCGAAACCGGGCGCCGTCCAGAACCGGGCGATGAGCCGCCACGACCCGGCGCGCATCCCGGTCTCCTCCTCGAGTTCGCGCGGCGCGGCGAGCTCGGGATCCTCGATCGAACCGTCGGCCAGCACGTCCAGTGTCCCCGCCGGTACCTCGAGCAGCACCTCGCCGATCGCCACCCGGAACTGCCGGACGAGCAGCACGCGCTCCTCGTCATCGATGGCGAGTATCGCAACAGCTCCTGGATGACCGACGATGTCGCGGGTCCCGCGCGAGCCGTCAGCCCGCTCGATGGTGTCGACCCGGAATGTCAGGTACCGACCCTGGTGGAGGACCCGCGAGTCGACGATGCGCTCGACGAGATCGGCCCCGGGATCCCCCGGGGCCGATGCTGTGTCGTCGCGCGGTCGACCGTTCAGGCGACGGCCACCGCGTCCGGGGCGAGGGTCAGGCCGGTCTCGCCGTCGAACAGGTGCAGCTTGTCGAGCGGCAGGACCAGGTTGACGATGTCGCCAGGTCGGACCCGGTGCTCGGAACCGACGATCGCGACGATGTCCTGGTCGGCCGCATTGATGTGCAGCAGCTCCTCGTTGCCGAGGTACTCGACGACGTCGGCCCGCGCTCGGAATGACCCGACGTCCGATCCGCCTTCGCCGATGTCAAGGTGCTCGGGACGGAAGCCCGCGACGAGCGTCTTGCCGACCTTCGGAGTCGCCGCCTCGCGGTAGCGGGGCGGGATCGGGATCGACCAGTCGGCCGGTCCGACCAGCCGGGCGCCCTCGCCGGTGCCGTCCATGTGGACTTCGACGAAGTTCATCGACGGGCTGCCGATGAAGCCGGCGACGAACCGATTGAGTGGCGTGTCGTAGAGTGCCTGCGGCGTGCCGACCTGCATGAGCAGGCCTTCATTCATGACAGCGATCCGCGAGCCCATCGTCATCGCCTCGACCTGGTCGTGGGTGACGTAGACGACGGTCGTCTTGAGGCGCTGATGGAGGCGGGCGATCTCGGCGCGGGTCTGGACGCGCAGCTTCGCGTCGAGGTTGGAGAGCGGTTCATCCATCAGGAAGACCGCCGGCTCGCGGACGATCGCCCGACCGAGCGCGACGCGCTGGCGTTGCCCGCCCGACAGTTCCTTCGGCTTGCGATCGAGCAGCTTCTGGAGCTGGATGGTCTCGGCCGCCTCGTTGACCCGGCGCTCGATCTCCGCCTTGGAGACCTTGCGCAGCTTGAGCCCGAAGGCGAGGTTCTCGCGGACCGACATGTGCGGGTAGAGCGCATAGCTCTGGAAGACCATCGCGATGTCGCGATCCTTGGGTGGGACGTCGTTGACGACGCGGTCACCGATCCGCAGCGTGCCGGTGCTGATCTCCTCGAGGCCGGCGATCATCCGCAGGCTGGTCGTCTTGCCGCAGCCCGATGGCCCGACGAGGACCATGAATTCGCCGTCGCCGATCTCCAGGTTGAGGTCCTTCACGGCCTGGAAATCGCCGTACATCTTGTTGACGTTGTCGAACGTCACCGTTGCCATGGCGCAGCCTCCACGCCCAGCTGTCCTTCGCGAGCCCATGCATCCAGCCGCCGAGGCGGACGTGGACGGGCTCCGTACGAGGGCGGCTCGGGGTCAACGCATCGTAGGGGCGGCGCAACCCGGGCGCAAGGCCCTCGGCACGATCGACTAGGCGGGCGTCCCCGCTGTCGACAGTGGGACCGGGGAGGGGAGTTGGGGTGGCCAGAGGGGCTCGAACCCTCAACCGGCGGTTCCACAAACCGCTGCTCTGCCATTGAGCTATGGCCACCGCGGAGTCGTCCCTGCGGTCGGTTCCGCGCCTCTCGCCCGGACGAGCGAACGGGAGTATAGCCCGAAACCTCGCGGCGGCCAAAGGACCGCCCGCGACCCCGACATGCCCCGGATCCCGACCTCACCGGACCGCACCCAACCGGGGGTACGTACCCGGGACCTGCCCGGACCGGCCGGTACCTGGGGGCTGATGTCGCCGGGACCTTCGCACCCCGGACATACCCCGATACCCAACCTACGGTGGCCACATACCCGAATACCCCCGGACACCCCCGGAGTGCGCAGATCGCATGACCTTCCTCGACCGTTCCCTCGTTCGCCGACCGACCGGATCCATCCGGGGCCCGGCAGGCTCGCCACGGCGAACGGCCCTCGCCATCGCCCTCCTGTTCGGCATCAGCTCTGTGTTCACGTTCGCCGCGCCGTCGGAGACGTTCGCCTGGGGTGCCAATTCCTTCAGTTCTTCGTCCGCGGCCGATCTCGTCGCCCTGACCAACCGGAGCCGCGCCAGCGCGGGGCTCAAGGCGCTCAAGGTCGACTCGAGGCTCGCCGGTGTCGCTCGCTGGCGGAGCCAGGACATGATCGAGCGCGACTACTTCAGCCACAGCATCCCGGGCTACGGCAAGGTCTGGGACAAGCTCCACGCCATCGGTTACTGCTACAAGGTCGGCGGGGAGAACATCGGCTGGAACAACTATCCGGATGACATCGCCACCGCCGCCATCCACAAGATGTTCATGGGCTCCGCGGGTCATCGGGCCAACATCCTGGGCAGGGCATGGGACGTGATCGGGATCGGCGCCTACAAGGGCCCGACCGGCAAGAAGATGTGGACGGTCCTGTTCGCGGACAAGTGCGGCCCGACCTCGACCGCGCCCAAGCCGACGGCCAAGCCGACACCCAAGCCGACGAAGCGCCCGACCGCGCGGCCGACCACGCGCCCGACCGCGCGCCCGACCCCCAAACCCGTCAAGGTAGCGACCCCCACGCCGACCCCGACTCCCGCGCTCGACCTCGGACCCACCCCCGAGCCGACACCGCCGATCACCAAGGACGACCTCATCCCAACTGGGGATCCCAGTGACCAACCCACCGATGACCCGAGCGATGGATTCGACGGCGCCGTCGGCATGCGCGTGGTCGATCGCACCTCGACCGACGGCCTCCTCTCGACGATCGTCGGCGGGGTCACCGGATACTTCTTCGGAGGCTGATCATGGTCATTGCCACACGCCCCCCGCAGACACCCCGCCGACCGGCTCGACCGGCCCGGGCCGGCATGCTCACGCCCGCGGCTACACTGGCGCCCATGCCCACCATCCTCGAGGCACGCGAGCTGACCAAGTCGTATCCGCTCGGTCCGCAGGTCGTCGAGGCATTGAGGGGCGTCTCGTTCACGGTCGAAGCCGGCGAGTTCGTCGCCCTGATGGGCCCGTCGGGCTCCGGCAAGTCGACGCTCCTCCAGGTCCTGGGCGGGCTCGACCGGCCGTCGTCCGGCGAGGTCGTACTCGAAGGCCAGGTCACCAGCCAGCTGTCGGACGATGACGCCACCCGGCTGCGTCGTGACCGGACGGGCTTCGTCTTCCAGTCGTTCAACCTCATCCCGCTACTCGATGCCGCAGAGAACGTCGCGCTGCCGTTCACCATCGCCGGCGAAGACCCGACGCGGGGCCAGCTGGCCGAACGGATCCGCGACGTCATCGCCCTGGTCGACCTGACCGGCAAGGAACACCACAAGCCCGATCAACTGTCCGCGGGCGAGCAACAGCGCGTGGCGATCGCCCGGGCGCTGGTCACCCGGCCGGCCCTGCTGTTCGCCGACGAGCCGACCGGCAACCTCGATTACACGACGGGCACGGAGATCCTCGATGCGCTCTGGCGTTCGTGCGTCGAGCGCGGCCAGACGGTCGTCCTCGTCACCCACGATTCGAAGGCGGCGGCCTACGCCGACCGCGTGCTGGTCATCGGTGACGGGCGCATCCGCGACACCATCGAACTCGGCCGCCGCGAGTCACACGACGCGACGCCACTCATCGCGCGGCTTGCCAGCCTCGGGCTGTAGGGCCGGCCCGCCATGTCGCTGACGAACCTTGCCTTCCGCAGTCTCCGGGCTCGACCGCTGCGCGCGGTCCTGAGTGCCCTGGGCGTCGCGCTGGGCGTCGCGGTCCTGTTCGCCGGCCTGGCCACCAGCGCGGGCGTCGAGGCGTCGGTACGGAGCACCGTCAACGACCTCGTCGGTCGCTCGGACCTGCGCGTCGCGGCCTTCGGGGAGACCGGTCTGAGCGCCGACACCGTGGCCCTGATCGGCGAGACGCCCGGCGTTGCGATCGCCGCCCCCGCACTCGAACGACGAACCTACCTGGCCGGGAGCCTCGACGACACGGCCCTGCCGCCGCCGGTCACGGTGCTCGGAATCGACCCGGTCATCGATGCGCGACTCCACGACCTGGTCCTCGTCGCCGGCTCGCCGCTGAGCGATCCCGGCGAGCACAGTGCCCTCATCACCGAACACCTCGCCGCCCAGGACGGCCTGACCGTCGGGTCGCCGCTCTCGATGCAGGCGGCCGGCGATCCGGTCAGCTATCGCGTGGTCGGGATCGTGGCCGGCGACGGCCCGCTCACCGGGGCCTTTGGCCGGACCGTCATCGTGCCCCTGCGGACGGCGCAGGCCGTCTTCGACGAGACCGGCGTGACACGGGTGGACATCGGGCTCAGTCCCGACGCGGACCCGGCGACCGTCTCGTCCGCGCTCGAAGCGCGCCTGACCGCCGAGCCCTACGTCCTCTCCTCGCCGCAGGATCTGGCCGCCGCGCTGCGCGCATCGACTGCCGATTTCCAGGCGACGACCGCATTGATCGCCGCGATCGCCCTGTTCGCCGGCGCATTCCTGATCTTCAACACGCTATCGATGACCGTCTCCGAACGCATCCGCGAGGTCGGCTTGCTGCGGGCCGCCGGGGCGCGTCGCGGCCAAGTCATGTCGTTCATGCTGACCCAGGCGCTGGTCCTCGGCGTAGCTGGCTCGCTCGCGGGGCTGGTCCTCGGGGCTCTGCTCGCCTTCGGGATGGTGGCGTTCGTCCGGACGGTCGGATCAGTCACTCTCGAGCGCCCCGCGCTGCCGCTCGACGCCGTCGTCATCGCACTCATCGTCGGGGTCGGGGTGACCCTTGCCGCTGCGTTCGAGCCTTCCCGGCGTGCGAGCCGGATCCAACCGGTCGAGGCGCTCACACCCCGGCTCGACCGCCCGGCGGCGCGGTCCGCCCGGCTGCGCTGGCTCGCCGTCGTCTTCGGGGCCGTCGCGGTCGTCGGCGTCGTCGTGCTGCCGCGAGGTGCGGCCGGCGCCGGGGTCGTCCAGGCCCTCGTCGTCTACGCCATCCTGCTTGTCGCGACGCTGCTCATCCCGTTCGTGCTTCCGGCCATCGTGCGCGTCGCAGGGGCGCCGTTCGCCGCCATCTTCCGCTTCGAGGAGCGGCTCGCTCGCAGTTCGGTCGTCCGCGACCGGAGCCGGACCGCACTGACCCTCGGCAGCCTGACCATCGGGCTCGCGATGATCGTCGCGCTCGGTGGGGTGGGGGAGCATGCCCGCGCCGCCGCCGCCGGCTGGATCTCGGACGTCGTGCCGGGTGATCTGGTCGTGACCTCGATCCGCCCGATCGCCACGGATGACGGTATCGCCGAGGACCTGGCCGCGGCCGTCCCCGAGATCAAGCAAGTCAGCCCGATCGCGACCTTCGACATCGCGCTCCGGGGGACACGGACCGACGCGGCCGCCGTGGTCGGTGCCGACATGGCCGCTGATGGACGGCTGGTTTTCGTCGACGGTGACCGTGAGGTTGCCCTGGCCGCCCTCGATACCGGCGGGTCGGCGATCATCCCGGCCGCGCTGGCCGAACGGTTCGGGCTGTCGGTCGGGGACGCCGTCTCCGTCCCGACGATCGACGGCGGGAGCCTCGATCTGACGATCGTCGGGGTCGTGGAACGCTCGATCCCGGGCCGGACCGGCGAGGCGCTGCTCATCGGATGGGGTGACGCCACCGACCGCCTCGGGGTGGCCGGCGCGGACGTCTTCGCCGTCCGTTTCGCACCAGGCGCGCCGGCCTCCGCCCGCGACGCTCTCCGAACCGAGGCGACCACGCTGGCCCTTGAGGTCGTACCGCTCGACCGCATCCAGGGCGCCATCAGCGACGCGCTCGCGCGGATCTTCGGCCTGTTCGATGCGCTGGCCGCGGTCGCGGTCCTGATCGCCGCGCTCGGCATCGTCAACACGCTGACCATGAACGTCATCGAGCGGGTGCGCGAGATCGGCATCCTGCGGGCGGCCGGGATGACCCGCAGTCAGGTCTGGCGCTCGGTCGTGGTCGAGGCCGGTGTCCTGGGCCTCGCGGGCGCTCTGCTCGGCATCGCCCTCGGGCTCGTCGTCGGGGCGTTGATGGTCGTGCTGTCCGGTGGACGGTTCGACGTTGCGAGCGGGATCCCGTGGTCGATCATCGGCCTGGCGCTCGTCCTCGGCGTCGCCGTCGCGATGTTGGCGGCGGCATATCCGGCTCGCATCGCAAGCCGCCTCTCGATCGTCCGAGCCGTCCAGTACGACTGAGGCCTGCTAGAATCCGCCGGCCGGTCACCGCTCGCGTGACCCCCGATCGCGGAGCCCAGATGACGATCGCCATGCCCAGGCTCGACCGCACGACAGCGGCCGAACGTGGCCTCACCATCGCCGACTTCCTCGTCCCGATCACCGTCGCGGAGCGCCTCGACACCAGGGTCCGCGACAGCATCCTGATCGCCACCGGCGCGCTGTTCGTGTACCTGACCTCGCTGGTCGTCGTCCCGCACGACCCGATCCCCTGGACCGGGCAGACATTCGGGGTGCTGATGGTCGGCGGGGCGCTGGGGTTGCGACGCGGGTTGCTGGCGGTGGCGCTCTACGTCCTGCTCGGCTACGTCGGGCTGCCGTTCTTTGCCGAGGGCAAGAGCGGCGTCTCGGTCATCCTCGGCCCGAGCGGCGGCTACCTGATCGGCTTCCTCGTCGCCGGCGCCGTCGTCGGCCGCCTGGCTGAGCTGGGCTGGGATCGTCGCTTCATCGGGGCGATCGGGATGATGCTCATCGGCAGCGTGTTCATTTATGCCATCGGGCTGCCGTGGCTGGCCGTCGTCAAGAACCTGACGCCGAGCGCGACGATCAACGCGGGCCTCACCCCATTCATCCTTTGGGACACGGTCAAGCTGGCCGTCGCGGCCGGGATCTTCCCGGTCACGTGGTGGCTCATCGGGCGTCGACCGGACGACCGCTAGCCGGCGCGCGCTGCGGTCCGTGACCGGGGCCGCCCTTCGGCTCCCGGGTCCTCGTCGGCTCCCGGGTCCTCCTCGGGATCGCCGCTCCCCCTCGGCTCGCCGGCCGCCCTTCGGCTCGCGGGTCCCCTCGGCTCGCCGGTCCCGTTCGGCTCGCCGGTTGCCTTTCCGCTCTCCGGTTCTCCTCGGCTCGCCGGTCCCGTTCGGCTCGCCGGTCGCGCTCGGGCGCCAACCGTTGCCGTACCTCGTTCTCCCCAGGAGAACAAAACCGGCTCCCCAGGAGAACAAAACCGGTCTGATGGCGTCGATGCGGCCTGGAAAGCCGCATCCAGGGGCCGCCCCGGAGCCGATTCGGACGGTGCGCGCTCAGGCCCCCTCGAACGACACGCACAAAGACCCGCCACAAGCCCGTTCTTGGCGCGATCCGGGCGTCACGCGGGACTCACCAGCGCTCCTCGGGCGTGTTTGTTGTCTCCCGGAGAACGCCTGACTCGGATCGGGTGTTCCGCCGTCCCTCCTCCGCGAGCGCCAGGCTCGCACTGAGGCTCCGGTACGACGCGCGCAACAGGCGTCCGACCTCCGGCCAGTAGGCGGTCCCGGCTCCGCGGGGGCCGTCCAAGTCGTCGTTGGCGCCGCGGTCGCGGATCTCGGCCGCGACCCCGCGCAGCCGGCCGGCTTCTGCGACCCGCTCACGAGGCAGGTCATAGATCGTGGCGTACAGGTCGGTGATCGAGTCGCCAGCGGCCGCCCAAGCGGCCGGCCCGGCGGCGAGCCCGATCTCGCGCCGCACGGCCCACCAGCGCAACTCGTGGCGGGCGACTGCCTCCACATCGACGTGGTGCGGGAGCCCGAGCATCCGGTAGGCGCGCCCGATGTCGGGAGTGAACCGATCGTAGTCGCCAGTGGCACGGGCGAACCCGGCCGCGGCGCGGGTCAGCAGCATGCTGGCCGCCACGGCACGTGGCCACGAGACGCCGGCCTGCTCGCGGATCGCACGGACGAGCAGGCCGAAGAGCCGCACTGGCTCGCGGCGGTAGTACGCCTTCCACATCCGTGTCTCCAGGCGAGCCAGATCGTCGGGGTCGAAATCCGAGCCCCAGCGCGGGCCAGGTGTCATCCGCGGCGTCCCTCCATCGGGTCCGATATCGTGCCTCGATGGATACGCGAGTGCCCGGTGACCGGATGAGACCGGCGGATCCGGGCTTGTACGGCCCCGGTTCCGAGGCGTGGCGTCTCAACCGCGAGGCGATGCTGCTGCTCGGGGCGGGGCCGCGTGCGCTGCTGCTCCAGATCGCACACCCGCAGGTCGCCGCCGCGGTGAACGACCATTCCGACTTCCGCGAGGACCCGTGGCGTCGGCTGGCGGGGACCCTGCGCAGTTACCTGACGATCGTCTATGGCTCGACCGGCGCGGCGCGCGCAGAGATCCGGCGTCTCAATACGCTCCATCGCGTCATCACCGGGCCGGGCTACGCGGCGCGCGACCCCGAGCTCTCGCTGTGGGTCCATGCGACCCTCGTCGACTCGACGATGGCCGTCGCAGATGCCTGGCTGGAACCACTGTCGTCGGAGCGCCGCGCGACCTACTACGCCGAGACCCTCCCGATCGGCCGGGCGTTCGGCGTCACGGACGCGTTGCTGCCACCCGATGTCGAGGCGTTCGACCGATACGTGGCGGGGATGCTCGCGCCGGGCGGGCGTGTCACGGTCTCGCCGGTCGCCCGTGAGCTGGCCGCGGTCGTGCTGCGGCCGCCGCTCGCGCCACTGGCCTCGTTGGTGCCGCTCCCGACGGCGCCGGTCAGGGCAGTGCTC
>JANMBS010000549.1:0-2722 GCA_031360525.1 Thermomicrobiales bacterium | reverse complement strand
GGGCTCGTCAGTGCGATGATGACCGCGCCGTCAGGTGGCCAGGGCCCGGGGGTCGCAACCGGCTCGACGATCGTGCCGCCGACCTTGACCGCCTTGCCCTCCTGTGTCATCTCGTAGATCGCGTCGGTGCCGTCGACGACGATGTATGTGACGACCCGCTCCGATTCGAGGACCCGGACGACCCACACGACGGGTCGGGCGATGAGGCCCTGCTGGCCATCGGCGAGCGACGGTTCGATCGTGGTGAGGCCCTCGGTGCCGTCGGTGACGATCATCGACAGGATCGGGGAGTCCGGGGCTTCATTGGCGACGATCGCCTCGATGTCCGCCACAGACGAGCCCGCGACGATGCCCGCTCGGCCCACGTCGCGTACCACGCTGCGCGGTTGCGGCACGCCGTGCACGCTCGCGACCGAGTCCACGACGAACCGATCGCGACAGGCCTCGACCTCATCCTCGGAACACAGGACGGCACGTCGATCGTCGAAGTGGCCGACGAAGACGACATCGACTGGGGTGGAATCGCCGCTGAAGCCAGATCCTGGGTTGACCGGCTCCCAAGACCGGTCGAGACCGTCGAGGTCCGGGTTCAGGGCGGGGCCGGAGGGGCCCCCACCGCTCGTCTGGTTGCCCGCCCGATGGACCAACGACTCGGCTTCTTGCATCAGCCAAACGAACCCGTCGGGACACCCGACTTGCAAGGGGTTGATCGGCTTGACCAGCGGTGCCGGGCATGCCGGGATCCCGCTATCCGCGAACCAGCCGAGAACCGCCACCTCTCGGTCGTCGACCCCGGCGTCCCGGATCGCGATTGCGTCCGTGACCTCGATGATCGGGAGATCGAAAACGGACCCGGTGTTGGCTTGCGCTGTCGGCGTCGCGCTGGCGCCGGGAGTCGCGACGTCTCCCGAGCCGTATGGAACCGCGGCTCCGCCCCCGAGGCGACCGATATCCACCAGGGCGAACGAGACTGCCCCAACAAGAACGACGAGGACCGCGGCGGTCGCGAGATGCCGCGCCTGCAGACGCTCGAACGCGTGAAAACGGGTCGGTGTGGTGCCGGCGATCGAGCCGTGGACTGCCCGAGCGACGGTCGGTGGGGCGGGCTGGTCGAATCGTGCTCGGAAGGCCGCCGCCAGCCGCTCGTCGGCCCAGTCCGGCTCGGTCATCGAGCTCGATCCTCGGCTGCCAGCGCCGCCTGGAGCGCCTGGCGGGCGCCGTGCAGTCTCGACTTCACGGTTCCAACCGGGATCTCGAGGACCTCGGCCAGGCCGGCCAGATCATGGCCCTCAAGGTGGTGGAGGACGAGGATGGTCCTCTGGTCCACGGGCAGCCGGGCGAGAGCGCCGCCGAGCAGGTCCGCATCCGAGCGGTCCGGGTTCGCTCGATCGGACACCGCTGCAAGCGTCGCGACATCGCCCGACGGGATCTCCCGGACGTGCCGCCGGCCGCGCGAGCGCAGCGTCATCCGGGCTGAGTTGACCGCGATCCACTGCAACCACGCGTCGAACCGGTCGGGGTCGCGCAGTCCGCGGATCCGGCGCCAGGCTGCGATGAAGGTGTCCTGGGTCGAATCGCGCGCGTCGGCTTCGTCGCCGACGATGGCGAACGAGAGCCGGTAGATGGCGTCGATCCGAGCGTGCATCAACTCCTCGAACGCGCCGAGGTCACCGTTTCGTGCCCGGTCGGCCAGCGAATGGTCCTTCGCGGTTTCGATCGGTCCCTCCGATTCGCGTTCACCCACCTGATGCCGCTCGAGGCGGCCCGGTTCATTCTGGGTCGTGCGCTAGATGTGGATGACCTCGAGGCCTGGTGCGTGAATGTAGTCGTCGTTCTGGGTCACGACCGGGATGCTGAGGGTCATCGCCGTGGCTGCGATCCACGACTCGTTGACGGGCATCCGCAGCCCGAAGTCGCGGAGCGATACCCGGAGGCGTGCCCAGGTCTCGGCCACCGCCTGGTCGATCGGGATGGGGTCGAGCGCGAGGACGCTGGTTAGGGTCGCCAGTCGGCGGTCGCGGCTGGTCACGTCGTGGGCCGCCAGGACGCCTGCCCGGAGTTCGCTGACGGTGATGACAGAGACCGCGAGGCGATCGGGCAGGCGATCGAGATGGGCCGAACGCCCGGACTCGGCCGCGATGAAGACGCTCGTGTCGGCCAGGCCGGTGGTCATCGAAGAGGCAGGTCGTCGGTCGAATCTGGGGCGAGTTCGCTGAGATCCGCCCGGAGACCAGGATCGGCCCGCCACGCGAGAAGATCGTGGACGAATTTGTCACGGGCCATGAACCGCGGGCGGCGCGACGCAGGTTCGAGCGTGCCAACCGGTCGCCCGTCCACGGTGATCGTGATCGATTCGCCCGCCTCGACACGTTCGAGGAGCGCCCTCGTGTTGTTGCGCAGGTCTCTCGAGGCGACGTCTGCCATGCGACGAACGTAGCACATGTGCGACGTCGCCACAACGGCCCTGACGGCCGGCATTCTAGGGAGCCTGTTGCGCGGGTCCGGCGCATCCCGCGCCTAGAACCTGCGATGGCCTACGCTTCATCGGTGGCTACGACAGACATGAACACCGACTTCGAACGGCGCTCGCTGTGGGGCGCCACGATGCCGGCACTCCCCGATCGATCGGGTCGGCCGTTGCCTGACACCGCGGACGTGGTCGTCATCGGGGGTGGGTACACCGGGATCAACGCCGCTCGCGAGCTCGCGCGACGCGGGGTGG
>JANMBS010000532.1:0-2836 GCA_031360525.1 Thermomicrobiales bacterium | reverse complement strand
AACGAGGCTGACATGAACGCTGCCGGTCTACGGGCCGGGCTGATCGACGGCATCCGCGCCGCGCGGGCGACCGAGCGCGACGTCCTCGCCGCCCTCGATCCCGTGAGACGCGACGCCGCAGCGGCCAACGGCGGCTGGTCGCCGAAGGACGTTCAGGCGCATCTGACCGCGTGGAAGGCACGGACCGGGGAGCGGCTGCGGGCCCTCCGCGTCGGCCTGAGCGAGCCGATCGAGGTCGAGACTGACGAGGCGAACGCCAAATTCCACGCCGAGCGTTCCGGCTGGGGGTGGGACCAGGTCCTCGCCGACGCCGACGCGACGACCGACGAGCTCGTCGCCGAGATCGAGGCCGCGGCCGACGAGACGATCAGCCTCCCTCGGATCAGCGGCACGATCATGGGCAACGGCTCGGAGCACACGCTCACCCACCTGGCACCGATCGCGGCGGAGGCCGGGCTCGAGTCGCGGACCCTGGAACTCGCCGACACGATCACCGCGATCATCGACCGCGGCTGGCCCGACCGAGCGGCGGCGTACGCCCGCTACAACCTCGCGTGTTTCCACGCGCTGAGCGGCAATCTCGACGTTGCCCGCTCGCTCCTCCGCATGGCGCTCCCCGAACAGGACGAGCTGCGGGGCCATGCGGCGGCGGACGACGACCTGATCGCGCTCCGTGATGAGATCCCGACACTGGCGGCGGGCTGAGGCGCCGCCTGGCCTCATGGTCGCGGCCCGCCGGGTGGGTGTCGTTTGATGCGGGATGATCGGGCGGACATGACGGATCGCCGGCTCGACGAACTCGCGTTCCTGCACGACATCGCGCAGCTGGCGACGCTGGCGCGTGACTGGGACGAACTCATGCGCTCCATCGTCGACGGGACGACGAAGGCGATGGGCGTCGAGGTCTGCTCCTTCTACCTGGCCGATCACGAGCGGATGCGGCTGACCCTCGCCGCGACGAACGGCCTCGACCGAACCCAGGTCGGCCGGGTCAGCCTCGGCTGGGGCGAGGGGATCACCGGACGTGTGGCCGCGACCCGGACTCCGATCGCGGTCGAGGACGTCACGGTCGACGAGCGTTTCGCGTGGGTCCGTGGCTTCGACATCGAAGGCCTGGCCGGGATGCTGTCCGTGCCGCTCGAATGGCACGACACCGTGGTCGGTGTCCTCAACGTCCAGACCCGCGAGAAACGGCGCTTCGACGACGGGGAGATCGCCCTGCTCCGGACGATCGCCGCGCTGCTCGCCGGGATCGTCGAGAAGGGCCGGCTGACCGCCGAGGTCGAGGCGCGGCTGGCCGAGTTGACCGCCCTCGATGCGGCGCGGGCCGAGCTCCTGAGCGTCGTGACCCACGAACTCCGGACGCCGCTGTCGATCGTGCGGGTCTATGTCGACCTACTCCAGGAGGCTGCCGCGACCAAAGCGGCGAACCCCGACGCGGCCGAGTGGGGCGACGCCGCCTCGGATCAGCTCGGCCGGCTGGATCGGCTGGTGGATTCGATCCTCGCCTCGGTCCGGGGCGAAGGCCTGACCGGGCTGTCGCGGGCCCCGTTCGATGCCGTCGGTGCGGTCGCCGAGACGGTCGAGACGCTCCGGCTGCTCCTTCGCTCGCATCCCATCCGGTGGGACCGCCCGCACGAGCCCATGATCGCGATCGGTGACGAGACCCGGTTCCGCCAGGTCCTCGAGCAACTGCTCGAGAACGAGTCGAAATACGCCCCGACCGAGGACGGCGTGAGCATCGGCGTGTGGCGGATCGGCGACGAGATCCAGGTCTACGTCACCGACGACGGACCGGGCGTGCCGCGCGAGGACTGGGAGAGCGTCTTCGAGCCGTTCGTCCGGATCGAGGGTCGCGGCCGGAGTCGGGGCTCGGGGATCGGCCTGTTCGCGGCTCGACGGCTGATGACCGCGATGGGCGGGCGAATCTACCTGGAACCCAACGGGTTCGCCTCGTCGCGCTTCGTGGTGGCGTTGCCGGCCGGGGATTGACAACGTCCATCGCCACCGCTATATATCGCCCGACGATATAACACGTCACGGAGGCGGGACGCGATGGCGGAGTCAGCGATCCTTGGCGGTCCGGCGGTCGAGACCGAACCCGACGTGGTCGCTAGCTGGCCGCTCGGGGTCATCCTCCGCGAGATCGCCCGGGGCGGGATCGCCGGCCTGGCGGTCGGCATCGTCGTCGGCGGGCTTGGCGGTCGTGTGGCGATGCGGCTGATCGCTCTCCTCATCCCCGATTCCACCGGCCGTTTTACAGAGAATGGCAACCGGATCGGCGACATCACCCTGGGCGGGACCTTCGCGTTGGTCGTGTTCGGCGGACTGTTCGCCGGGATCTTCCTGGCCGTGATCTGGGTCGTCGTCTCACCGTGGCTTCCCCGGTCGCTCGGTCTCCGCATCCTCACGGCCATCCCGCTGGCGATCGGCCTGGGGGCGTTCGGTGTGATCCAAGGAAGCAACTCGGATTTCATCGTGCTCGGCTTCGACCCCATCGTCATCGTGGTGCTGCTCGGCTTGGTCGGGCTGGTCGGCGCGTCGATGGCGGTCGTCGACGCGTGGCTCGACCAACGCCTGCCGCGCCCTCGGTCGGCGAATAGCCAGGCAAGCGGGGTCTACATCGTCATCTCGCTGATCGGCGCGTTCTTCGCAGTCGGAGTGGTGGCGACCTTCCTCGACGAGAAGTTGCGTCCGGTCGGGATCGCTCTTCTGGTCAGCGGCGTCGCCACTCTGGGCTGGTGGTACGTCCGATACCGCGGGGCCGACCGGCCGCCGCTGGTGCTCCGCCTGCTGGGGAGCGGGGGCATCATCGCGGCGGTCGTGCTCGGCCTTG
>JANMBS010000486.1:0-8120 GCA_031360525.1 Thermomicrobiales bacterium | reverse complement strand
CTGCTCGCGGATCGCGGTCAGTGCCGCGGCGATCGCGGCGGCGTCGACCTCGACCTCGTGCTCGACGAGCGAGGCCAGCGCGAGCAGGCGGGCCAGCCGGATCGCAGCCTCGAGCGTGGCTGGATCGGGTTCGTCTGGGTCGATGACGCAGTAGACGTCGTCGCCGACCAGGGTGAACGGCGCGACCCCCGATGGAGCGTGGGTCGGCGTGAAGATGGCGACCGCCACACACGCCCCGCGGTTCTCCTTGGCCTCGCGCAGCTCGTCGCGCATCGCCCGCATCGACATCGGACGGTCCTTCGCCTCGATGACCACCCGGACGTCGCAGCCCCGCGCGACCCGGGCATCGAGCGAGAGGACGAAATCGCCCTTCTTCGACTTGAGAAGGGCGCCCGCCTCCGTGCCGGTCCGGTCGAGCAGGTCCCCGGCTCCGCGGGCGAGGTCGGCCAGCATCGCCTCGAGGAGGTCCTCGAAGTCGCCGCCCTTGGCGGCCGATCGGGCACGTTCGGCGCCACGGGCCGCCGCGGCTGCCTCGATCGCGACGAGGCGCTCCTCAAGCGACTTGAAGCCCGCGGTCATCTCCTGGCGGAACTGGTGCATCGGGGAGTTGAGCCGGGTCGGGTCGAGCAGGTGCGCGAGTTTCGAGGCGTCGCCGTCGAAATAGCGCTCGAGCATGGTCCCGATGCGCCCGATCGCGCTGTCTCGCTTCTTCTCGTCGAACAGTTCTTCGACCATCGTCCTGAGCGCGCCGCGGTCGCCGAGGAACTTCTCGAGCGTCCGGGGCAGCCGGCCGTCGCCGTCGGCGAAGTTGGCACGCAGGGTCCCCTCGAGCGCGAGCGCGGCCTTTTCGTTGACCGATTCGGCCTGGCGCATGAGCTTCTCGAACTCGGACCGGACGACATCGACATTGACCGTGACGCCGGCGTCCTGGAGGGCCAGCAGGCCGATCCGGAGCCCGCGCTCGAGCAGCGCCGGGCGGTCATCGGCCGGGCGCTCGGCAAGGAATGCTGCAAGGGCCCGGTCGTGGACGACCAGGCGCTCGACGACGATCCGCTCCCCGTCGAGCCGGACACGCGTCGAGGGCTCGATCGGGTCGTCGGCCGGCGGGATGGTGCTGATCGGACGAACGGTGGCGTGCATGACCCGAACGGTGGGGGGTACCCGTGACATCTAGCCTGTCACGCCGCACACTCATCCCCTCGTAGGATGACGTTGGCCGAGTGATCGGTTGCGTTTCGCAGGACCCACACTCGAGGTCGCATGTCCCGGGCCCGCCCAGCACACCGTCCGTTCGCCGTCGCAGCGGCCGTCCTCCTTGCCGCCCTGATCACGAACCCCGCCCAGGCCGCCTCCCCGGATCCGAGCACGTCCACGTTGCGCCGCGGTGGGCCCGCGTGGGACCGCCCGACCGTCGACGATCCGAGCCGGCTGATCGTCACCTTCCGGCCCGGGACGACGGCCGCCGGCCGGGCACGAACCCTGCAAGCCACAGGTGCGCGTGAGACCACGAAGATGCCGCACACGCGGGCCGTCGCACTCCGGGCGGCCCCCGGACGCGCGAAGCAGCTCATGGCGAGCCTCCGGGCCGACCCGCGCGTCCTGCACGTGAGCATCGACCACCATCGGTACCGCGACGCGGACCCGACCGGTGAGCCGTACTGGGCCGAGCTCTGGGGCCTCGAGAACACTGGCCAGAAGAGCGGCTATCCCAGGAACTACGGTTCGCCCGATGCCGACATCGACGCTCGGCAGGCGCTCGATATCACGACCGGTGATCCGACCACGGTCGTGGCGGTCATCGACGACGGCGTCGATTTCGACCACCCGGACCTTGCCGGCCGGGCTTGGACCAACCCCGGCGAATCGGGGGGTGGCCGCGAGACCAACGGCATCGACGACGACGGCAACGGCTACGTCGACGACGTCCATGGCTGGGACTTCTGCCACGACGACAACTCCGTTCACGACGCCGACCAGGATTTCCACGGTACCCACGTCGCGGGGACGATCGCGGCCTCGCTCAACGGCGTCGGCGTCGTCGGCGTCGCGCCGAATGTCTCGATCATGGCGTTGAAGTTCATCAGTGACGACATGCCCCGAGACTGCGGGCTTGACTCCCAGGCCATCGCGGCGATCGCGTACGCCAAGTCATTCGGGGTCCACATCGTCAACGCCTCGTGGGGTGGACGTGGAGACCCGGCGGAAGCGCGGCCTTTGTATGACGCCATCGGGGCGTCCGGGGCGCTCTTCGTTGCCGCGGCCGGGAACGAAAGCGGCGACATCGACAAGTATCCGGCCGCGTTACGCGAGCTGCCGGCCGCCTTCGACCTACCGAACATCTTGTCGGTCGCCGCGACCGACAACTCGGGCGGCCTCGCCGGGTTCTCGAACTATGGCAAGACGACGGTCGACATCGCCGCTCCGGGCGACGGGATCCTCAGCTCCCTCCCGCCCGACACCACGCACCCGGACCCCGGCTGGGGCTGGCTCAGCGGTACCTCGATGGCCGCCCCCCACGTGAGCGGGACCGCGGCCCTGATCGCCTCGGCATTCCCGTCTCTGGCCGCCGATCCGAATGCGCTCAAGGCTCGCCTGCTGGGGACCGGAAAGCCCGATCCGGCGACAGCCGGGCAAACCGTCACCGGGCGGGTGGTCGATGCGTTCCGGGCCCTCGACGCGATCGGGCCGCTGGCCAAGGCACCGACGACCTTCGGGTTCGTCACCGGGGTCACGATGGGCCGCGCCAGCATCGCGACCCACGTCGGCTGGCCCGGAGCCACCGATGACCAGAATGGCGTGGCCTCGTACGGACTCCAGGCGCAGGCCGGTGTTGGATCGTGGGCGACGGTCTTTGGGTCATCAGCGGCACGCAGCACGACGCGAAACCTCACGTTCGGGACGACCTATGGATTCCGCGACCGCGCGCGTGACCGGGCCGGCAACTGGGGAGCGTTCGTCGGGGGCGCGGTCATCACGCCGTTGCGCTTCCAGGAGACGAGTCCCTTGGTCAGCTACACCGGTTCGTGGCGCCGCTACTCGACGTCGTCGGCTTCTGGCGGCCTTACGCGCTACGCGTCGAGCCGCGGCGCGTCGGTCACGTTTCGGTTCGACGGCCGGGCTTTCGCGGTGATCGCGCCGAAGGGCCCGACCCGGGGACGCGCCAAGATGTATGTCGATGGCGCGTATGTCTCGACGATCGATCTGCATCGGTCGGCTTCCGTGCCGCGGATCGTGGTCGCGGCACGCTCGTGGTCGGCCTCGGGCGCACATACGGTCAAGCTGGTCGTGGTCGGGACATCGCCTCAGCCGCGCGTCGATATTGACGCGTTCGCGATCCTGCGCTAGGGCCGGCGCGCCTAGCTCCCGCGGTACGTCGTCAATGAGTACGGCGCCAGGAGGAGCGGGATGTGGTAACTCCGCTTCGTGTCGGTCACCCGGAGGTCGAGTGTGACGCGCCTGAAGAACGGGTCCGGGCCGACGACCGCACCGGGGGCGACGTCATCGAGCTCGTGGGTGAGGGCGAATTCGAGGCGGTAGTCGCCGGCCGTCAGCGGTCGATCCAGCAGGTCGCCGACCCGGCCGTCGGCGTCGGTGAGGGCTTGGGTCAGGCGGAACGGGCGGCCGTCGTCGCCGATCCGATAGAGGGTCACGTGGACGCCGACCGCCGGAAGCCCCCGTTCCGTGTCGAGGACGTGGGTCGAGATGGTCGGGACCGGGTGATTCGCGCCGTGCGCCACGCTATCCTCCACCGATGGGAACGCTGCAGATCATCGTCGGCGACCTCCACTTTAGCGCCCGTTGGGAGACGGCCGCGCCCCGGACGATCGAGGCGATCCGGCACATGCTGCCGATCGAGTCACAGCTGATCCACTGCCGATGGACCGGCGAATCGACCTGGATCCCGTTCGGCGATCTCCGGCCGGGGCTCGACTACGAGAACCACACCTCACATCCGGCGCCGGGGCAGCTCGCGATCTACCCGGGCGGCATCAGCGAGTGCGAGATCTTCTTCCCGTACGGTGGCTGCACCACGGCATCCAGGGTGGGGCAGCTGGCGGCCAATCATTTCGCGACGGTCGTGGCGGATGATGGCTGGGACGACCGGCTGCGCGAGATGGGCCGGCGCTGTCTCTGGGAGGGTGCCCAGGCGATCTCGATCCGTGAACTGGAGGACTGATGCATGGACGTTGCGCTTGCGCCGATCGTCGTGGCTGCTGTGATGCTCGTGGCGATCGTGATCATCATCGTGGCCGCGACGAATGGGCGTCGTGGCAGGATGTGACGCTTGATTTCAGCCGCCTGGCGGCAGTCCCGGTCCTGATGCCCAGTGATGGCCTGACCGCGGGGTGACCGCTCTGGTCGTTCGCGGCGGGACGGTCGTGACCGCGGGCGGTTCACGCATCGCGGATGTCGCCATCGATGGCGGGCGGATCGCGGCGATCGAGCCGGACCTGGGCGGCGTCGCGGCGGGCGCGGACGAGGTGATCGACGCGACCGGGCTGCTGGTGCTGCCCGGTGTCGTTGACGTGCACACGCACACACGGGTCGCCTCCGACGCCGAGCCGGACCGGTTCTTCCAGGATTCGGTCGCGGCCGCGTTCGGGGGGACGACCACCTTCCTCTCCTTCAACAACCCGGGCACGGGATCCTCGCCGGCGGCCGAACGCTCGCTTCTCACCGGCGTCCGCGAGTGGCGGGCCGCGACTGACGGCGATTCCGCCATCGACATCGGCCTGAGCCTCGCGGTGAGCGGCCATTGCGACGACCCGCTGACGGAGCTTCCCGCGACGATCGAGGCGGGCGTCGCGACCTCGAAGGCATTCATGGTCTTCGACTTCCGGCTCCCGGACGCCCGCCTGTTCGAAGCGATGGGGGTCATGAGCCGTCACGGCGGGATGCTCCAGGTCCACTGCGAGGACCCGGTCCTGCTCGACGCGGCCGTCCATGCAGCATTGCAGCGTGGTGAGGTATCACCTCGCTACCACGCTACGACCCGACCAAGCTACGTCGAGGCGGTGGCGACGGCGCGGGCACTCGCGTTCGCCCGGATGGCCGAGGCTCCGATCCACGTCGTCCACCTTTCATCGGCCGCAGCGCTCGAGGAGGTCCGCCGCGCAAAAGCAGTCGGCGTCCGGGTGACTGCTGAGACGTGCCCTCATTACCTGGTCCTGACCGACGACCGTTACGACGATCCGGACCCGGTCTCGTGCGCCCGCTACGTCATCTCGCCTCCCCTGCGGTCGCCGGCCGACCGCGATGCGCTGTGGGCGGGTCTGGCCGACGGATCGCTCGACCTCGTGGCGACCGACCACGTCGCCGATCGCCTGGCGGTGGAGAAGGCCGAGGCCGCGAACGGCGTCCCGTTCGACAAGATCAGCAACGGGGCCCCCGGGATCGAGACCCTCCTGTCGATCGTGTACAGCGAAGGAGTCGCGAAGGGGCGCCTGACCGTCGAGCGGATGGTCGACCTTCTGGCGACGACCCCTGCGCGGCGGTTCGGGTTGGCGACGAAGGGCGCGCTCGACGTCGGGCGCGACGCGGACCTGGTGCTGTTCGATCCGGCCGCGCGTCGGACGATCCGCGCCGCCGACCTCCACCATACGAGCGACTACACGCCGTACGAAGGGCTCGAGGTCGCCGGCGCGGTTCGCAGCGTCCTCGTGCGCGGCGTTTCGGTCATCCGTGACGGCGCCTTCGTCGGCCGCCGCGGCGCCGGGGCCTTCGTCGAGCGCGGCACGATCGCCGACTGACTGCCCGGCGGCGCGTGATGCCCTCCATTGGCATACGGAATGAAAGGTCTCGCCGCTGGGCCTATTCGAGAAGCGAGTAGGCCCGCAGCGTCAGGAAGTCCGCGAAGTCGTCATCGAGGACGAGTCGATCGAGCAGGCCGGCCGCTTCCGACAGCCGCCCCTCGGCGGCGCCGCCGAGGCGTGCCAGCTCCTCGTCGCGGATCGAGGCATAGAGCGCCGCGTCGAACACCCGCCCGTCGGCGAGGGTGACGCCGCGCGTCCGCCAGTGCCAGAGTTGCGAGCGCGAGATCTCGGCCGTCGCCGCATCCTCCATCAGGTTGTCGATGGCGGCCGCGCCGACGCCGCGCAACCACGAATCGAGATAGGCGAGCGCGACCCGGATGTTGGCGCGGATCCCCGCCCCGGTAACGGCTCCGCCCGGGACGCGGAGGTCGAGGAGCGCCCTCGCCTCGACGGAGACGTCCTCGCGGAGCCGCTCCTTCTGGTTCGGCCGGTCGCCGAGAACACGATCGAAGACCTCCATCGCGATCGGCACGAGGTCGGGGTGGGCGACCCAGGTGCCGTCGAACCCGTCGCCCGATTCGCGCTCCTTGTCGTCGCGGACCTTGGCCAGCGCGACCTCGGTGACGGCCGGGTCGCGGCGGTTCGGGATGAACGCGGCCATCCCGCCGATCGCGTGCGCACCCCGGCGGTGGCAGGTCCGCACCAGCGAGTCCGTGTAGGCGCGCATGAACGGCACGGTCATCGTCAGCTGCGAGCGATCGGGGACGGCCAGCTCCGGCCACGTGCGCAACTTCTTGATGCCGCTGAACAGGTAGTCCCAGCGGCCGGCGTTCAGCCCGGCCGCATGCTCGCGGAGTTCGTACAGGATCTCGTCCATCTCGAACGCGGCGAGGATGGTCTCGATCAGGACGGTCGCCCGGATGGAGCCACGCGGGATCCCGAGCGCGACCTGGCCATGGACGAAGACCTCGTTCCACAACCTCGCCTCGTGGTGTGATTCGAGCTTGGCGAGGTAGAAGTAGGGGCCACTCCCCCGTCGCAGCGTCTCGGCTCCGTTGTGGAACAGGTAGAGCCCGAAGTCGAACAGGCTGGCCGAGACCGGCACGTCATCGACCAGCATCCCCGACTCGATCAGGTGCCAGCCGCGTGGCCGGACCACGAGCGTGGCGATCTCGTCGTTGAGCCGGTAGGCCTTGCCCTCGGGCGAATCGAAGGTCAGCGTGCGGCGGACCGCATCGGCCAGCGCCGCCTGGCCGCCGACCACGTTCGCCCACGTCGGTGACAGCGAGACCTCGAGGTCGGCCATGAACCCCCGGGCACCCGAGTTGAGGCCATTGATGAGCATCTTGGGCTCGGCCGGCCCGGTGATCTCGACCCGGCGATCGTCGAAGTCCGGCGGCGCCGGGGCCACGGTCCAGGCCGCGTCGCGGATCTCCTGGGTCGCCACCAGGAAGTCGGGCCGCGCGCCCGCATCGAGCTCGGCCTGGCGCTCCTCGCGGCGCTGGAGCAACTCGAGCCGAAGCGGCCCGAAGCGGCGCTGGAGATCGGCCACGAAGGCGAGCGCGTCGTGGGTCAGGGTCCGGTCGGAGCCCGGGACCGGCTCCCGGCGCAGCTCGACGCCGGGCGGCACCCGCCGGTCCGGGATATCCGCCATGTTCCGCACGTCAGGCCTCGCCGCGGCGCACCGTCGCCTCGATCAGGCCGTGTGGCTCGGTCGTCGGGGTGAAGATCTCGCGGTCGTTCTCGAGGCCGAACGGCGACAGGTCGACCAGCCAGTGGTGGAGGTTGGGCAGGACCATCCGGATCTCGGTGATCTCCTCGTGACGTTCGAGGATCGCCCGGGCGATGATCCAGATCGATTCCTGGACCGACGCGCTGTCGTGATCGGCGAAGACCTCGAGCAGGGTCGCGCGGACAGATGCGAACGTCGCGTCGAAATCGAGGTCGGGCGCGCCGTAGCGCCAGATAGCGGTCAGCCTCGTCGCCATCAGGCGGTCGTCGGTGTCGGGCAACGTCGTATAGCGGTCACGCGGGAAGCCGCTGAACGCGGAGCGGCCGGTCTTCATCACGATCAGGTCCTCGACGCCCGACTCGACGACGGTCCCGGCCCGGGACGCCGTGATCGTGGCGATCCGGGTGCCTTCGCCCCCGCGCACGAACGCGTCGGGGGCTGGCGTCCCGGCGACGTCGATCGCGCTCCAGTGGTGGGCGCGGACGTTGACCGACGCAACATCGACCTGGGGCTCATCGAGGAAGTGGTCGGCGAGCGCGCGCGCATAGGCTTCGATCGAACCGTCGAGGTGCTGCTTGGCAAACGCGTAGGCCGTGTTCTTCATCGTGTCCGTGGCGACGACGTTCGCGTTGTCG
>JANMBS010000476.1:0-2432 GCA_031360525.1 Thermomicrobiales bacterium | reverse complement strand
TGGGGCTGCCGTTCATCGTCCCGGAGCTGCGGGAGGACGGCGGTGAGATCGAGGCCGCCCTGGCCGGCCGCCTGCCGGGCCTCATCGACGTGGCCGACCTGCGTGGCGACCTGCACAGCCACTCCGACTGGTCCGACGGTCACCACCCGATCGTGGTCATGGTCGAGCACGCCCGCCGGCGTGGCTACGCCTACCAGGTCCTGACCGACCACTCGCAGTCGCTGGCGATCGCCCGGGGGCTGACCCCGGACCGGGTCGCCGAGCAGGCCGCGATCATCGCCACGCTCAACGCCCGGTTCGTCGCCGAGGAGGCCGCCGGGACGGCCCCACCCGAGACGCCCGTGGAGGGATTCCGGCTGCTCCACGGCTGCGAGCTGGAGGTCAGGGCGGATGGCGTGCTGGACTACGAGGACGACCTGCTCGCCCGCTTCGACGTCGTCGTGGCGTCGGTCCACGTCGGTCGCCGCCAACCCCGGGCGGACCTGACCCGGCGGACGCTCAACGCCATCCGCAGCCCGCACGTCGACGTCATCGCCCACCCATCTGGCCGCAAGATCGGCCAGCGTGACGACCTCGACCTCGACTGGGATTCGGTCTACGCCGAAGCCGCCAGGACCGGGACCGCGCTCGAGATGAACGGGTCGCCGCCGAGGCTCGACCTGGCCGTGGAGCGCGCTCGGCGGGCAGTCGGGATGGGCTGCATCCTGTCGATCGACTCGGATGCCCACGACATCAAGGAACTCGACTATGTCCGCTGGGGGATCAGCCAGGCGCGTCGGGCGTGGGTCACCCCGGCGGACGTGCTCAACACGAGACCGCGTGCCGACCTGCTGGCCTGGACCGCCGCCAAGCCGGGGCGTGTATGAGGGACTCGCGTACCATCGCCGCGATGGACGACCGCTCGGCCAGACTCGACCTTGCGCTTGTCGCGGTGACCATCGTCGGCCTCTCGCGGTTGCTCGAGCCGCCGGCCATCTGGCTGGTCGCCGCGGCGCTGCTCGGGGCGATGCTGCTCGGCACGCTCCAGGTCCTGACCGACGAGGTGCACCCCTCGCAGGCATGGTTCGGGATCCCGATCGAATCGCTGATCCTGCCGTCGGTCGCGGCGGTCGCCTGTCTCGGGGCGATCCGGCTGGTGCCGTTCGGGTTGTGGCTGATCCCGGCGCTCGGCATCACGTGGCTGATCGTGGGGCGGACGCTCACCCTCGAGGTCAGGATCAACCGCGGCTCCGACCGGCTCACCTCGGACGATCGCAGCGCCCTGCTCGTCACGATCCTCCTCGTCGCGTTCCTGGCCTTCACCGGGGTGGCCGCGATGGTGCCTGGCGGCCTCGTCCAGACCGGTGGCGCGCTCGACGAGAGCAACATGCTGGTGCTGGCAGCGGCCGACGCCCTGGTGGCGGGCCTGCTCGGATACCGGGCCGCATCCCTGCGCGTCACGACCGTACGCGATGCGCTGTGGTCGGCAGCGACCTACGCGGGGGCCATCGCGATCGGCGCCGCGGCACTGCGCGCGATGGAGATCCCGCGCCTGATCGGCCCGGCGCTCCTGACTCTCGCGTTCTACCTGTGGGACGCGTTCATCGGCACGGCCCCGCGACGTCGCCGCGACATGCGCTGGATCGCCCAGGTCGGCGTCCTCCTCGGGCTGGGTCTCATCGTGGCCGCCTGGAACCTGCTCCTCCGCGGCTGATGGTCCGCGCCGGCCGCCTCGCGCGGCCACCGTTTGACGGGCCGGGCGGACGGTGCTAGAAAGCATGTCCGCCCAGTGGCCCCGCGGGACCCCGCGCCCAACACGATCAGACCCGTTGCCGAACCCAGCCGCGCCCCGAAAGGACGACCGCCTCGTGACCTTCCCCGACGTCGAGACCACCGCCCCGAGTCCCGTCAACCTGAACCGCCAGAAGCGGCAGCTCGCGGACCAGGCGATCGCCCAGGCGACGGACGCCCAGTGGACGGAGGCTGCCGCGACAAACCGCCGGCTGCTCGAGCTCGGACCGGACGCCGAGGCGGAGAACCGCCTGGCCAAGTCGCTCTGGGAGCTGGGTGAGCTGGGCAATGCGCGTGAGCACTACCAGACGGCGCTGGCTCTCGATCCGACCAACCGCATCGCCGAGCGCAACATCGATCGCCTCAAGATGCTCCTGGTCGCGGCCGGCGAGAAGACCGTCCCCGCTCAGGAGGGGAGCAAGGCGCCGGTCAGCATCTTCGTCGAGGAGACCGGCAAGACCGGCTTCGCGTTCCTGACCGACCTCGCCGACCCGCGCCAGCTGGCCCAGGTCAACCCGGGCGACGCGGTCGAATTGACGCCGGAGGGCAATCGCCTCATCGCGCACTCGAACGGTGTCCGCATCGGCGTCGTCGAGCCGCGCGTCGCGGCTCGGCTGCTCAAGCTGATCGCCGACGGCAACAAGTACGCCGCCGGGGTCACC
>JANMBS010000462.1:0-2629 GCA_031360525.1 Thermomicrobiales bacterium | reverse complement strand
GGTGACCCGGGATCCGGCGTCCGCCCATGGCGAGGTCCGCCAGCTCATCGCGATGGTCCAGCAGACGCTGGACGCCACCAAGTCCTTCATCTTCGACGTCCGCCCGATGGTCCTCGACGACCTGGGCCTCTTGCCCACCCTCCGACGGGCGGCCCGCGAACGCGGCCGTCGGGCCGGCATCGCGATCGAGTTCGACTCGATGGGCCAGGATCGGCGCCTGCCGATGGACCTCGAGAGCGGGTTATTCCGCATCCTCGACGAGGCGATGGCGGCGTATCTCAGCGCGAGGGCAGACCGGGTCTCGGTCCGGCTCGACTGGACCGACGAGGTCGACGCGCGCGTGTCGGCGTCGCGGGCGACCGTCGAGACGCAGGCGGATCAGACCCCCGACGAGGCGTCCTCCGCAGCCGACCTCCCGCCGGCCCTCGCCGCCATGATGGCCGATCGGCGCGCCGATGCGCGTAACGCGGTCGAGGCCGCGAAGCGCGACGCGATCGTGGTCCTGCCGCCCTCGACGTGGCGCGAGATCCAGAGCCGCGCCGCCACGCTCGGCATGTTCGCGGAGTTGTCGCCTGACGGCGCCGAGCTCCGGCTGGTCGCAGAGATGCCACCGGAGCCCGTCCCGCCGGCAAAGGCCTAGGCGTGCCGCGCAGGCGAGCCCTGAACGGTCAGGGCCTGGTCGAATACGGACTGATCCTGGCCCTGACCGGCACGTTCACCGCGCTCATCCTGGGCGTCTTCGGCGGGACCCTCGCCGACATCCTTGGCCTGATCGGGAACGCCATCGACGCCGCTACCGGCGGGTGACGGTCCCAAGGGTCCGGCCCGGCCACCCGTACCATCAGCCCAGTATGTATTTCCCGTGCGCATCCCTATATTGGCAATGCCCTCGTTTGGGGGTCGAAATCATCCAGGAGGCACGAAGTGTCCGTTATCAACGATATGTATCTCCGTTTCCTCGCCGCCCTTGATCGGGACGAGGAAGGCCAGGGCCTCGCCGAGTACGCCCTGATCCTCGCGCTCATCGCGATCGTTGCGATCATCGCCCTCATCTTCCTGGGCGGCCAGGTCAGCAAGATCCTGAGCACGGTCGGCAACTCGGTCTAGGACCGACGCCGATCAGGCAAGATCGGACCGCCGGAGCCTTCGGGCCCCGGCGGTCTTTTTTTCCGATCGCGGCGTCAGAGAAAGCGAACGACACATGTATCAGCTCATCGCCCTCGTGGCGTCGCACATGAGCGACGACGAGGAAGGCCAGGGACTCGCCGAGTACGCCCTGATCCTCGCGCTCATCGCGATCGTCGCGATCATCGCCCTCATCTTCCTGGGCGGCCAGGTCAGCAAGATCCTGAGCATGGTCGGCGACTCGGTCTAGGCCGGTCTCGTTGCAGATCAACGAAGCCGTCGGTGCCAACAGGCCCGGCGGCTTCGTCGTTCTCCAGCAACCGGTGCGGGGATGCCCAAACACCACAATCGGACTATTGACAGGCCTGCGAGGGACCCTATGTTGGAATCGCCCCGGCGCATGCGCCGGCGCTAGAACCGCACTAGATCTCGAGTTCCGAAGAAAGGAGGTGAACCCCATGACCCCGGTCACTCGTATCCTCGCCATCATCGATCGTTTCCGTCGTCGAGAAGACGCCCAGGGCCTCGCGGAATACGCCCTCATCCTTGCACTCATCGCCATCGTCGCCATCGTGGCGCTGCTCTTCCTCGGAAGCCAGATCAGCTCCAAGCTGAGCATCGTCGGCAGCACACTCAATTCTGTGGCGCCCTAGCCTCCCGAATCGCGTCAGTTTCACGGCCCGTCGGACCACCGTCCGGCGGGCCGTTCGCATGTCCGGCACCACTCCAGGATGGCACGCCGGCCGTCATCGGCAACCTTGCAGTCATCCTTGCATCGTGCGTGATTTCCTGCCGTTTCCTCCCTATGGTCCTAGCCCATTGGTATAGTCGCGCGCCCATTTTCCGGTGCTATCGTGGTGCCACCTGTCACACCATCTCGTCGGGGAGTACAACCTTGAAGCGTTCGAATCGGCTCGTCCTACTCGTCGGGGTCTTCCTGGCGATCGTAGCCTTCGTTGGGATCCTGCTGCTCGTCCGAAGTCCATCGGGTGACGCAACGAACAAGGCCCCGACGGATGGCCCGGTCGTCGTCGCAACCACCGATATCCCGCTGTCGACGCGGATCGCGGCCGATCAAGTGACGACCAAAGTGGTCCCGCTGTCGGGGATCAGTGCCGGCGCCTTCACCGATACCTCCCAGGTCATCGGACAGATCGCGCGCCAGCCGATCACCACTGGTGCACAGATCACCACCACGACACTCAACGGCGGGCTGACTGGCACCGTCATCGATGTCCAGGTCCCGGTCGGACAGCGCGCCATCGCGGTCCGGGTCGACCAGATAAGCGGCGTCGGCACCGTCATCAAGAACGGCGACTACGTGGACGCGATCATCGGCCTGACCGAGGAGCAGTTCGTGTCGATCAAGATCGACCCGACCAGCGCCGACCAGGGCATCGTGACCGCGCCGGGACCCAAGGGCGCGACCACCAAGGTCCTCCTCCAGGGCATGCAAGTGCTCGGGGCCCTTCTGCCCCCTGTCGCTCCGCCGGCCGAGGCTGCT
>JANMBS010000456.1:0-10738 GCA_031360525.1 Thermomicrobiales bacterium | reverse complement strand
CCCGGGTGCGAATGAGCGCCCTGTCCGTCGCGTTCGGGATCCAGCACGATCTCGACCTCGAGTGCCTCGTCCATTGCACGACGCGCGACCGGAACCTCATGGCGCTCGAGTCCGAGCTGCTCGGCGCCCATGCGCTCGGGGTCCGCAACATCATCGCCCTGACCGGTGACCCGCCGCGGATCGGCGACTACCCGACGGGAACGGGCATCTGGGACATCGATTCGATCGGCCTGATCGAGATGCTGACCAGGCTCAACCTCGCCGAGGACCCGACCGGCCGGTCGATCGGCCAGCGGGCCGGGTTCACGATCGCCTGCGCGCTCGATTCCACCGCCGCAGACGCGGCGACCGAATGGGACCGCCTCGAGCGCAAGCTCGCGGCCGGGGCGCACCTGGTGATGACCCAGCCGCTCTATTCGATCGAGCAGGTCGAGACGATGCTAGCGGAGGCCCGGCGACGGTTCGGGCCGCGCGGCATTCCCGTCCCGATCCTGCTCGGCGTCCTGCCGCTGGTCTCGACCCGCCACGCAGAGTTCCTGCACAACGAGGTCCCCGGGATCATGATCCCGGCCGAGGCGCGCGAGGCCATGCGCGTCGCCGGTGAGCGTGGTTCAGAGGTCGGTATCGAGATGGCCGACCGCCTCCTGTCGGCGACGGAGGGCGAGGTCGCCGGAACCTACATCATGCCGAGCTTCGGGCGATACGAGGGTTGCGCCGAGCTCGTCCGCCGGATCCGGGCACGCCACCCGGTGGCGGTGCTGGCGTGACCAGGTTCGACCGGCCCTCGCGGCTCTCCCTCCTGCCCGGCCTCCTGCGCGAGCGGATCCTCGTCCTCGACGGGGCAATGGGCACGATGCTCCAGGCGCACCGGTTCACCGAGGCCGATTTCCGCGGCGAGCGGTTCCGCGACCACCCCCGCGACCTGCGCGGCAACAGCGACCTCCTGTGCCTGACCCAGCCCGCAGCTGTCTCGGCGATCCATACCGCCTACCTGGACGCAGGCGCGGACATCCTGAGCACCAATTCGTTCACCGCGACCCGCATCGCCCAGGCCGATTACGGCTTCGATGCGGAGACCGTCCACGACCTCAACGTCGCCGCCGCACGACTGGCTCGCGACGCCGCCGACGCCGCCGAGGCGGCCCAGCCCCACCGCCCTCGCTTCGTCGCCGGCTCGCTCGGCCCGACGAATCGGACCGCTTCGATGAGTTCGGACGTCGGCGATCCGGCCGCCCGCAGCGTCACCTGGGAGGAGCTCGAGGTCGCCTACCGCGAGTCTGCCGCCGGTCTCCTCGCGGGCGGCGCGGACATCCTCTTGATCGAGACGATCTTCGACACGCTCAATGCGAAGGCCGCGATCGCCGCCGTCCAGTCACTCTTCGACGAGACCGGCGAGCGCGTGCCGCTGATCATCTCGGGCACGATCGTCGACGCCTCCGGCCGGACCCTCTCGGGTCAGACCGTGGAGGCGTTCTGGCACAGCATCCGCCACGCCGACCCGCTCATCGTCGGGCTCAACTGCGCGCTCGGCCCGAAGCAGCTCCGCGAGCACCTCGACGTCCTGTCGCGCGTCGCCGATTGCCCGATCTCGGCCTACCCCAACGCCGGTCTGCCGAACGAGCTGGGCGGCTACGACGAGACGCCCGAGGAGATGGCCGAGGCGCTCGGCGAGTGGGCCAGGCACGGCCTGCTCAACGTCGCCGGCAGCTGCTGCGGCTCCACGCCAGACCACGTGGCCGCCATCTCTGCCGCGGTCGCAGGACTGCCGCCGCGCCAGGTCCCCGAACCCACTGGCACGACCCGCCTCTCCGGGCTCGAGCCACTCATCCTCCCGCCGCCGGGCAACGCCTTCGTCAACGTCGGCGAGCGGACCAACGTCACCGGCTCGCGCAAGTTCGCCCGGCTGATCGCCGACGGTGCGGAGGACGAGGCGGTCGACATCGCGCGCGAGCAGGTGACCAACGGCGCCCAGCTCATCGACGTGAACATGGACGAAGCGATGCTCGATGGCGTCGCCGCGATGACCCGCTTCCTGCGACGGATCGCCGCCGAACCGGACATCGCCACCGTCCCGATCATGGTCGACAGCTCGAAGTGGTCGGTCCTCGAGGCCGGTCTCCAGCAGCTCCAGGGCAAGGGCGTCGTCAACTCGATCTCGCTCAAGGAGGGCGAAGACGAGTTCCTCCGCCAGGCCCGCCTCTGCCGGCGGTACGGCGCAGCCGTCGTGGTCATGGCCTTCGACGAGCAGGGTCAGGCCGAGTCGGTCGAGCGGCGGATCGCCGTCCTGCGGCGCGCTTACGACCTGCTGACGGGGACGGTCGGGTTCAAGCCCGAGGACATCATCCTCGACGCCAACATCTTCGCGATCGCGACCGGGATGGAGGAGCACAACGGTTACGCGGTCTCGTTCATCGAGGCGGTCAAGCGGCTCAAGGTGGAGTTCCCTGGCACCCGGACGTCCGGCGGCGTCTCCAACGTCTCGTTCGCGTTCCGTGGCAACGACCGGGTGCGGGAGGCGATCCACTCGGTCTTCCTGTACCACGCCATCGCGGCCGGCCTCGACATGGCCATCGTCAACGCCGGCGTGCTGCCGATCTACGACGACATCGACCCCGAACTCCGCGAGCGGGTCGAGGACGTCGTCCTCAACCGCCGCCCCGATGCCACGGAACGCTTGCTCGACCTGGCCGCGCAGTACGCCGGCGGGGCCGGGATGGAGCGCGCCGCCGAGGACCTGGCCTGGCGCGAGCAACCGGTCGATGAGCGGTTGACACACGCGCTGGTGGCCGGCATCGACGCCTACATCATCGAGGACACCGAGGAGGCGCGGCTGGCCGCGGCACGCCCGCTGGACGTCATCGAGGGTCCGCTGATGGCCGGGATGAACGTCGTCGGCGACCTGTTCGGCGCGGGCCGGATGTTCCTGCCGCAGGTCGTCAAGAGCGCCCGGGTGATGAAGAAGGCCGTCGCGGTGCTCATCCCGTATCTCGAGGCGCAACGCGAAGGCACCGGCCGTCGAGCCGGCACGATCGTCACCGCGACGGTCAAGGGCGATGTCCACGACATCGGCAAGAACATCGTCGGGGTCGTTCTCGGCTGCAACGATTACGAGGTCGTCGACCTGGGGGTCATGGTCCCGGCCGCACGGATCCTCGAGAAGGCGATCGAGATCGACGCGGACCTGATCGGCCTGTCCGGGCTGATCACCCCGTCGCTCGATGAGATGACCCACGTGGCGTCGGAGATGGAGCGCCAGGGCTTCACGATCCCCCTCCTCATCGGCGGCGCGACGACGTCGCGGACCCACACCGCAATCAAGATCGCGCCGAACTACTCGGGGCCTGTCGTCCACGTCATCGATGCGTCCAGGGCGGTCGGGGTCGCCGGCGCGCTCATCCAGGCCGATCGCCGCGATGCCTTTGTGGCCGGGATCCGCGACGAGTACGAGACGGTCCGGCGCGAGCGAGCGGGGAGTCGGGCCAAGGAGAAGCGGTTGACCGTCGCCGAGGCGCGCGCCAACCATCTGCCGATCGACTGGTCCGCTGTGACGCCTCCGCGCCCGACGTTCCTCGGTCCGCGCACGTTCGAGGACTACCCGCTGGCTGAGCTGGTCGACTTCATCGATTGGACGCCGTTCTTCACGACCTGGGAGATGCGCGGCGCCTACCCGGCCATCCTCGACGATCCGCGGCTCGGCGCGGCCGCGCGCGACCTCCACCGCGACGCGCTGGCGCTCCTCGACCGGCTCGTCGCTGAGGGGCGCCTGACGGCGAACGCGGTCGTTGGGTTCTGGCCAGCCAACAGCGAGGTGGACGACATCACCGTCTGGTGCGATGACGACCGACAGGAACCGCGCGCTGTCTTCCGGACCCTGCGCCAGCAGATGGCCAAGCCGGATGGGCGCCCCAACGTCGCCCTCGCCGACTTCGTCGCCCCGGTGGGGACCGGTGTCGCCGATTACATCGGCGCCTTCGCCGTCACGACGGGGATCGGCCTCGACGAGATCGTCGCCGAGTTCGAAGCCGCCAACGACGATTACTCGGCGATCCTCGCCAAGGCCCTCGCCGACCGGCTGGCCGAGGCTTTCGCAGAGCGGCTCCACCAGCGCGTGCGGCGCGAGCTGTGGGGCTACGCGCCCGACGAGGCGCTCACCAACACCGACCTGATCGCCGAGCGCTACCAGGGCATCCGGCCCGCGCCCGGCTATCCCGCCTGCCCCGACCACACCGAGAAGGGGACGCTCTTCGACCTCCTCGAGGCGGAGTCGCGGGCGGGCATCCGGCTGACGGAGTCGTTCGCGATGTGGCCAGGCGCCGCTGTCTCTGGCTACTACCTGTGGAACCCCGACAGCCACTACTTCGGGGTCGGCCGGATCGGTCGCGACCAGCTGGCCGACTACGCGACCCGGAAGGGCGTCCCGCTCGACGAGGCCGCCCGCTGGCTCGCCCCGAACCTGGTCGACGAGGAGCGCGGCGCATGAGCAGGGAGGAGCTGGTCGAGACGTTCGCGGGGTTCCCGGGCCGGTTCGCTCACGCCGCCCGGGCGGCGGAGACGCAGCCGTCCCCGGGAGGGGAGTGGGGTCCCAGTGAGATCGCCCGCCATCTGATCGCGGTCGAGCGCGAGGTCTGGTGGACCCGGTTCGCCTCGATCCTCGAGGACGATGAGCCGCAGTGGGCGTGGACCGAACCCGGCCTCGAACCCGGTCTCGAGAATGCGACGCTCGACGAAGTCCTGGCACGGCACGCCGAGGTTCGCGCCCAATCCGTCGCGATCCTCGACGGGTTCGACGACGCGGCCTGGCTCCGCACCGGCGTCCACGCCACGTACGGCGTCCTCGATGTCGGAGCCCTCCTCGGCATCGCCACCGACCACGACGCCGAGCACCTGTCGAGCCTGACCGACGGCTAGGCGGGCGCGAGCCGCGACCAGCCGGTTGCCCCCGACGCCCCGGCATCGGCCATCAGTCCTGGCCTGGTCTGGGTCTTCATCGGGTACTTCGTGCGCCCGACGGCGTTGCAGGGGGTGTGTCGTCGTACAATGCGGCCGCGGCGCCCACCGCGACCACCTGCTCGGCGGTCAGTATGGCCGGGACCAAGCTCACGAAACGACCGCTTCCAGGCGGGTTCGTCGTCCAGTTGGTTGACAGGCGTCTTGTGTTGGCCCTGACGGCGATGGACCCGTACGGGTTGCCGAGCCACGTGCTTTCGGAGATGCCAGACGATGTTTCGAGTGTCGCCGAAGTGACCGGTGGCGAGATGGCCCTGGCTACGCGGTGATATCGGCCCGGTACAGGGCAACCACGGCGACTGAGGCGAACAGCGCGATCCAAGCGATGACGACCACGCCCGCCACGGGCCACGGAATCTGAAGGTAGGTCGCGACGTCGGATTCCGGGAGGATGCCGACCGCCTGCTCGCTCTGGAGGAACATCGCCCCGAGGGCGTTCGATGGGAAGAGGCGAGGCACCCACTCGAGCACCTCGTTGCCGTCCCACAAGGGAAGGGAGCTCGTTATCGACTGTCCGACCACGGCAGCGAAACCGACCAGCAATGGAGCCGCACGATCGCGGAGGAGGAGCGCCACACAGACGCCCGCGCTGCCATACAACACAACCCCGAGACCACCGGCCGCGACGGCGAGCAGGACCCCGGTCACCCCGACCGGTTGGCCGTTGCCCGTCGACAGCAAGATCGGAAGGAGGACCCCGAGCAGGAGCTCGACGGCGAATAGGATCAAGCCGAGGACCACGATGAACGCCAGGCGCGCTGCCACGAAGGAAATCCGCCCTCGGCCCGCTAGGAGCGCAGTCCTGAGCGTGGCCCACGCGAAGTCACCCCCGGTCGCCGCTGCCGCGACGTAGTAGATCCCGAAGTACAGCCAGATCCCGGACACAACGATCCAGACGATGCTTGCCAGCGATCGATATGGCGCAAGGAACGCAAGCTCGGCCGCAGCTCGAGCGGGGCTGGCTGGAAGTGACGCGGCCGCGGCCTGACTCGACAGGTAGCCTGAAATCCAAAGCGCCGTGACGATGACGAGCACGGCCAGAGAGGCGACGACGATCTCGGGGCGCCTTCGCCACGTTGCGATCTCGCCCGCCAGCAGCCGGATCATTGACGCCGATCGGTCGGACGGGCCAAGTCGAGAAACGCCTCTTCGAGGGTGCCCTCTCGTCCGTCGCTTCGCGCGATTTCGTCCGGCGGGCCCTCCTGGACCAGGTGTCCGTTGACTAGGACCCCGATTCGCGTGCAGATGCGCTCCACCTCCGAAAGCAAGTGGCTCGATAGGAACACCGTCACGCCATTCGACGCCAACCGCTGGATCACGCCTCGCAGATCTGCGATGCCGACCGGATCCAGGCCGTCGGTCGGCTCGTCCAGGATGACCAGCTCCGGCTCGTTCGCGAGGGCACATGCCAATGCGAGTCGCTGGCGCATGCCGGTCGAGTAGTGCTTGACCGGGCGTCGATCGTCTGGATCGAGGCCGGCAAGCCTCATCGCGGCAATCAGTTGCGGCCGCGGGATCGAGGAACGGCGAGTGATGTTGAGCATATCGAGGTTGTCGATGCCCGAGAGATGGGGATAAAAGCCCGGCTTGTCGACTACGGCCCCGATGCCGGCAAGATCGACGCTGCCCGGTCTCACGCGCCGTCCAAGCAGGTCGATCTCGCCGGACGAACCGGCGATCAGCCCAAGCAGCATCCGGATCGTGGTGGTCTTCCCGGCGCCGTTCGGCCCGACGAAGCCATATACCTCCGACCGTTCGATGGACAGATTCAGTCGATCGACGACGATGCGATTCCCGAACCGGCGCGTGAGGTCCCGCGTCTCGATCGCACGCGCACTGGTCACGGTTCCCCGGTGCGCTTGGGCTCAGATGAGATGACCTGTGAGGCGCTGGCGAATTCCTCGCGCGAGATCTCGCCTCGTTGCAGTCGGCCTTCCAGCACCGCCAGTCCCACGCCTTCCTCGAGGCGTCGACGGGGGCCCAGCACCGCGCGGGTCCCTCGGGTGACGACGACAAAGAGCAGCGCAACGGCGAGCACAAAGACGAGCAGCGCGACGATCGGATCGAGTCGGTCCATCAGGTTGACCTCTTCGCTGAGGAAGTGCAGGGCGCGAGCCCAATCTTAGGGTTCGGGCTCGCGCCCTGCTAGTTGCGGATTGGGTCTAGCTGGAGCGGCAGCTCCAGGTTCCGGTGTAGTGGTCGGTGACCAGGACCCAGCCGCTGTATGACCGGAAGGTAGCCCCGCCGACGGCTTGTGTGAACGTCCAGGTCCCCTGCGCTGCCGCGTCCTTGTGGGTCGAGTTCACCCACCAGTGCGTGTTGGAGTGCGCGGTCAGCGAGTAGGCGACGTCGCTTGTTGCGCTGTTCGTCGGGGCAGGCAGGTAGTTGATCTTTGACCCGTCGCTGCCGAACGTCTGCCAGATCGTATAGGAGTAGATCGTCCCGGCCGGTCCGTAGGCGGCGTAGCGGCAGCCGCTGTCCCAGTAGCCTTGCGACAGCGCCGTGACCTGGCCACTGGGCGCGGTCACCTTGGACAGGACGACGACCGTTCCGTCCTCGAGTTTCCACGTCCCTTCGCCATGGCCCTTGGGGGATCCGGCGCTAGCGGAGGCTGGAATCGCCAGCATGCCCACGATAAGCGCAAGAAGCAATACGAATCCGCGTCGTGACATGGTGTTTCTCCCTACCAAGGTGGATTGGTTTTCACGATCAGATGCGAGGAAGGCGGTCTTCGACGGGCCCCTTTCTCCCTTGTCCCGCGCGCCTTCGTTGCCCGCAGTACGCACCCTGCCTACCAACGCTCAAAAGCGACGGCGGATCAGATTCATTGGCTGTTGACGAGTCAAATTGGTCCGCTCCGCTGGGAGACCACCGTACGAATTGCCACTTATCTGCCACTTATCCGGACACTCCCCCGACTCGAGGAACAGCAGGCCGCCGAATGGTCCCTCCCCCGCGCGCCCAGCTTTGCAGCGTCGATGCACGGCATCTGCGCGCGCCTGGCTCGCCGCCAGTCGTACGCGATGGCCGACCGGAAAAGGTCGTCCTTCCTTGGGTTCACAGCGACCGAGCCTCGCAGCTTGAGCGCGTGGAGTCCGTTCGACCGTCCTCGCGAAGAGATTGACGCAGCGCGATCGCGAGGCGCTGGCTCCGCCTGAGTCTTGCGGACCCCGAGTCCGACGAGTGGGAGGCGGTATTGCTGCAGCGGCTGCTAAACGTGCCGACGGCCGAGATCGCTCGTGCGGTACGCCTAACCAAAGAACGGTCGAGCGGTGGAAGACGGGCGAGCAACGACCGCGGCCCGCGATGCTTGAAAGTGCTGGCGAAGCTGCTCCTGTCGGTTCGACTAAAGGGCGGTGCGAGCGGCCCAGTGAGCGCCTGACGCCGCCTTGACAATGTCGCCTCCACCCGGGATGGTGACCACGATGAAAGGCGTACCGACCTGGCGAACGGGAGCGCTGCTCGCGAGCAGCCTTGGTGTGATGGCTGCCGCTTCGGTTGCCACCCACCTTGCTAGCCCCGCCGAGGCTCAGGGCGTGAGCGAGGCGGCCGAGCATGCCGCCATGGTCCTCCCTCCCGTTCTGGGTCCCGTGCTCGCTCTCGGGCTGCTAGGGCTTTTCCGCTTTGTACGCAGGCGTTCGTTGGGCCCGGCCTGGTACCTCCTCCTGGTTCCGCTGGCCTTCGGTCTCCAGGAACTGGTGGAACGGGGCGTCAACTCCCAGATGGTCGAACCGGGTGTGCTTGCCGCCGCGCTGGTCCAGGTCCCGTTCGCGCTGCTCGCCTACCTACTCGCTCGGCTCCTGCGGGCCGCAGTCGTGCGGGTCGCGAAGTTCTTCACCGCGCCGCGCTCCATGCGGCGAGTCCGCCTCGCCCCGGTCTCGTGGGCCCACCTGACCATCACCGTCGCTCCCGCGTTCGCCGTCCCCGGCTCGCATCGAGGTCGTGCCCCACCGAACTTCCGCTGATCGACTCGACCGAGTGCCGCTCGGTCCAACTGCATCTGCTGGAGGTTCTTTCCTCATGACGGATCGTTCGTCCCTGCGCGCCTGGCTGGCCGGGCTGCTTATCACCACCGCCGCGCTGTTTGCCGTCGGCATCTACCTCGAACGCGGCGTCGGCGCGTCGCCTGGACCGGCGGTCATCCAACCCGAGCCCTCCGCCCACGTCGAAGGCGCCGGCGGCGAGGCGGCTGAGGCTGCTCCGACCACGGCGCCGGCCGAGTCCGGTGAGACGCCCGCGAAGCACGCCGCGGAGTCCTGGCCGCTCGGCATCGATCTTGAGTCCCCGCTGTTGGTGGGCGGGGCGATCATCGTGTCCCTCGGTTTGGCGTTCGCCGTGCTGCGCTCGGTCAACCCGGTCGTTCCGGTGGCGATCGTCGGCCTCTCGGTCCTGTTCGCCGTCCTCGACCTGCTCGAGGTGTCGCACCAAGTTGGCGTGTCACGACCAGGCCTTGCCGCGCTCTCGTTACTCCTCGCAGTCCTTCATGCCGCCGCGGCGCTGATCGCGGCGCGGCTCGTGATGAACGACCGGCGGGCCGCTATAGCCACCGCGTAGACCCTGCGGCGAGCCGTTTCTCTAGGGCAGCTGCTCGCCGCAGAATGCGACTTGCTCACCGACTGTTCATGCGGGCTCGACTGCCCGCTTCCATTCCTGGAGTTGAACGATGTCCAAGACTGAACGGACCACTATGGCGCTGGTTGCAGGCGCTTGCGTCGTGTGCTGCCTACCGCTCATCGTTGTGGCTGGCCCCGTGGTGGCAGCCGCTGGGGTTGTGGCCGCCGGCACCGGCACGGCCGCTCACGTCGCCCGGCGCACCAAGCGGAAGCGAGACGCCGCCACGGGCGACAATCCGTAGGTGCACGTCCTCCAGTCGCTCGGGCTGTTCGTCGTCGCCGCTTTGGCGGAGATCGGCGGTGCTTGGCTGGTCTGGCAGGGTGTCCGCGAGCAACGGGGTGTTGTGTTCGTCGGCCTCGGCATCATGGCGCTCGCGGCCTACGGCTTCGTTGCGACATTCCAGCCCGACGCACACTTCGGGCGGATCCTCGCCGCCTACGGCGGCATCTTCGTCGCCGGCTCTCTGGCGTGGGGAGTCGTCGTCGACGGTTTCCGCCCCGATCGCTGGGACCTGCTGGGCGCCGCGCTCTGTCTGCTCGGGGTGGCCGTGATCATGTACGGACCCCGCCCGATCGGGTCGTAACTTGCGCACGAACTACGCGTCTACCGCCCACCGCGCTCGAACCAGGTTTGAAAGGTCATGGAGCATTCCGCGGTGCGAGCGCTTGACCACCGCCCGCCCCTTCCCCGATGCTCGCGACGGCGATGGGGCTCGCCGTAGAACGTCCGGCCGGCCGGGCTGATGGCTCCTGACGGAACATCCGCCGGTTTGCGTCTTGGAGGTCCTGCCTTGCCCCTCGCACTCATCGCTCTCGGCGGCGCCGCCGGAGCGACCCTTCGCTACCTGATTGATACCTGGGTCTCAGAGCGTGCCGGAGGCGCCTTCCCGTGGGGCACCTTCGTCATCAACGTCTCCGGCTCCCTGATCCTTGGCCTCCTGTTCGCGCTGGCGATCGACCGCGGCGTCCTGCCGGCCTCGATCCGCGGGCCAGTCCTTATCGGGTTCATCGGGGCGTACACGACCTTCTCGACCTTGATGCTCGAGAGTTGGCGTCTGATCGAAGGCGGGGCGGTGGTCCTGGGGCTTGCGAACCTGATCGGCTCGTCGGTCATAGGG
>JANMBS010000452.1:0-4488 GCA_031360525.1 Thermomicrobiales bacterium | reverse complement strand
GGGCGATCGCTCGGTGCAGATCGGTACCTCGGAGACCCCGGACCGCCTCGAGAGACGACCGCGGACCCGGTCCGAACCGGTTCGACAGTCCAGTGGGGACTGCCAGGCCCCGGGTCGCATGCCTGCCGAGTGCTTATCGGTCCCCGCCGAGCTCTCGCCGCAACGCCGCCCGCCCGCGCGTGATCAACTTTGGTCGTCGGCGGCGGCGTCCGAATCCGCCGCTCGACATGTACAACACCGCGGCGCGCCGGATCCATGCACGGTGACGTCGGGTAGCGCATCGTATCGATGCCGGTGTGGCACGATCGCTGCACGAGGAGGCACGATGGCGATCAGCGAGCACGCAGGACGACCGGCCGACCCGTCGATGTTGGTCGACGTCGATCGGCTCGTGCGCTCGTACTTCGAGATCCGGCCGGACCCGGCCGATCCCGCGCAGCGCGTCGCGTTCGGGACCTCGGGACACCGTGGTTCGTCGCTGAACGGCGCGTTCAACGAGGCCCACATCGCGGCCACGACCGAGGCGATCTGCCGCTACCGCGAGGGCCAGGGGACCGACGGGCCGCTGTTCATCGGCAAGGACCCGCACGCCCTCTCTGAACCTGCCTTCCGGACTGCGCTCCGGGTCCTCGCCGCGCACGAGGTCGACGTCCGGGTCGATGCGGCCGATGGCTTCACGCCGACGCCGGCCATCTCCCACGCGATCCTCGTCCACAACCGCGGTCGCCGCGACCACATGGCCGACGGCATCGTGGTGACCCCGTCGCACAACCCGCCCGAGGACGGCGGCTTCAAGTACAACCCGCCCAACGGCGGCCCGGCCGACACCGACGTCACCAGCGTCATCCAGGACGAGGCGAACCGGCTGATCGAAGTGGACCTCGACGGTGTCCGGCGCGTGCCGGTCGAGGAGGCGCGCGCCCGCACCAGGGCCCACGACTACGTGACGAGCTACGTCGACGACCTCGCCTCGGTCATCGACATGGACGTTATTCGCGCCTCCGGTCTCCGGCTCGGGGTCGACCCACTCGGCGGCGCCAGCATCGCCTATTGGCCGGCTATCAGGGATCGCTACGGCCTCGACCTCACCATCACCAACGATGTCGTCGATCCGCAGTTCGGGTTCATGACCCGCGACTGGGACGGCCGCATCCGAATGGACCCGTCGTCTCCCTACGCGATGGCCCGGCTGGTCGAGCTGCGCGACCGGTTCGATGTCGCCTTCGCCAACGACACCGACGCCGACCGTCACGGCATCGTCACGCCCGGCGCCGGACTGATGAACCCGAACCACTTCCTGTCCGTCGCGGTCGCGCACCTGTTCGGGGGAGGCCGCGACTGGGGGGCCGACGTGGCTGTCGGGAAGACCCTCGTGTCCAGCGCGATGCTCGATCGCGTCGCCGCCGACCTCGGCCGACGCCTGCTCGAGGTTCCGGTCGGCTTCAAGTGGTTCGTTGGCGGTCTGGTCGACGGCAGCCTCGGGTTCGGTGGCGAGGAGAGCGCCGGGGCCTCGTTCCTGCGCCGCGACGGCACGGTCTGGACGACCGACAAGGACGGGATCATCGCCTGCCTCCTGGCCGCCGAGATGACCGCCCGAAGCGGCCGCGACCCTGGGGTGGCGTACGCGGCACTGACCGAGCGGTTCGGGGCGCCCGTCTACCGGCGGATCGACGCGCCCGCGACCCCGGCACAGAAGGCCGTCCTGGCGCGGCTCTCACCTGAGCAGATACCGGCGACGGATCTGGCCGGGGAACCGGTGACCGCGATCCTGACCACGGCGCCCGGCAACGGCGCGCCGATCGGCGGGGTCAAGGTCATGACCGAGAACGGCTGGTTCGCGGCCCGGCCATCGGGCACCGAGAACGTCTACAAGATCTATGCGGAGAGCTTCCGCGGCGAGGACCATTTCGAGCGGATCATCGAGGAGGCCCAGGCCGTGGTCGGGAGGGCCCTGGGATGACCGACGAGCACGAGCATGGGCACGACCACGACCACGCCGAGCACGGGACTGACCACGATTTCGACTATGTCGGCGCGGTCGAGGACGAGCGTGAGCGCAAGGACGAATGGTTCAAGGCGTCGTCGTCGAGCCCGCTCCCGCACGACGTCCGTCACGACTTCGAGGGCCTCCCCTACTTCGCGGTGGATCCGGCACTCCGGTTCGAGGATCTGGCGCTCGCGCCGTACGACGGCGACGAACCATCCGCCTTCCAGATCCCGACTTCGGACGGGCAGCTCCGACCGGCGCACCGTGCCGGCACGTTCACGTTCAAGCACGAGGGCGAGCCGCGTCGGCTGACTGCGTACACCCTCGATGACGGCGGGTCGGAGTCGCTATTCGTGCCCTTCCACGACGCGACGAGCGGACGCGAGACGTACGGTGCCGGGCGCTATCTCGATCTCGAACCCGAGCCCGACGGCACGTACGCCCTCGACTTCAATCTGGCCTACCACCCGTATTGCGTCTACGCCGAGAGCTACTCGTGCCCGTTGACGCCGGCCGAGAACCGGCTCTCAACCCGGATCGAAGCCGGGGAACGGCTCTGATGCGCTGAGCGTCAGCCACCTGTTCCAAGGTCCGCGCTTTCGCCTAGGCTCCTCGATCCCCCATACGCGCATCGAGTGACCGTTAGCTCGTCGACAAGGCCTCGAGGGTCGGCGTTCGGGCGCGATATAGCCTCATTCGCTCCCATTCGGTCACATCGCACATGTATGGCGCCAGCACCCGACAGCCGCCGCGCTAGCGTGCTTGTGACGCATGTATGGGGTCGGGCTCACGCGATCTGGCACATGCGGGCGCGATCCAAGCACGAAATGGGGTCGGTTTGGTGTGGTTTACAGCGGTCGATCGGGGGTTGACTCTCAGGAACCGTGCTAGGATGCCCTGTCGCCACCACTCGTGACGATGCTCCGCGTGGTCGACCTCTCTTCTCGAACGGACCGTGCGATCTGCGATCCCCCGTTCGGGGAGTGTGGAGGTCAGACAATGACCACCGGCACCATCAAGAAGGTCGTCGCCGATCGCGGCTTCGGCTTCATCGCCGCCGAGGATGAGAAGGAATACTTCTTCCATCGCGGCGGACTCGACTCTTCTCTCGACTTCGACCGCCTTCAGGGCGGCGAGCGCGTCGAGTTCGATGTCGAGCAGAGCCCAAAGGGTCCGCGCGCCAATCACGTGCGCTCCGCCTAAGGGCCGACCTCGGGTCACCACCTGAGGGAACAGACGGGCCGTCCATAGGGCGGCCCGTCTCGATTCCCCATCGCGATGCGATGATGGCCTGGATGACGACGAAGCCCGGCACCGATCCGCTGACGGGAGAGCATGGCGTCGACGACGTCCACGGCGAACTGGCTGCCGCCCGCGCGGAAACCGAACGACTCACGGCGCTCGTCCAGGACCTGGACGACCGACTCGAACTCGTCCTCGCGGCGTCGCGCACGGGTCTCTGGGAGTGGCAGGTCGCCAGCGGCGCGCTCATCTGGTCCGACCAGATCAGCATCCAGCACGGATTGTCACCCGGAGTCGCGCCCGACGACTTCGACGCGTACCTGGCGATGATCCATCCCGAGGACCGCGAGGAGTTCCTGACCCGGGTCGGTGCCGCCCTGGCGGCGCACGAGCCATACAACCTCGAGTTCCGGATCGTCTGGGCGGACGGGTCGATCCGTTGGACCCACGGCGCCGGCCGGGCCTTCTACGACGAGGACGGTCAGCCGGTCCGTATGGTCGGGACCGGCCAGGACATCACCGAGCGTCGCGAGCTCGAGATCGAACGCGATGACCTGGTGGTCGGCGAGCGCCGCGCCAATGAATGGCGCGAGGCGTTCATCGCTGTCCTCTCGCACGAATTGCGGACGCCGATCACAACGATCCTGGGGGCGTCCGCGGTCCTCACTCGCCCACCCGATCCGGGCCGCGACGAACGGCGGCAGGAATTGCTCAGTGACATCGCCTCCGAGGCCGGGCGACTGGATCGGATCGTCAGCGACCTCGTCGTCCTGAGCCGGGCGGAACGTGGCGTCCTCGATTCCGTCTGCGAGCCGATGGGCCTCCACCACGTCCTCCGACGGGTCGTCGACGAGGAAGCACGCCGCTGGCCGGCGGTCGACTTCCAGCTCGATGCCCCCCGGCCCCACGCGGTCGTGCTCGCCGAGCAGACCTACGTCGAGCAGGTCGTGCGCAACATGCTCGGCAATGCCGCAAAGTACGGCCGGCCCGATGGCCGGGTCCTGGTCGTGTGCGAGAGCCACCAGACCGAGGCGATCATCCGTGTCCTCGACGACGGGCCGGGCTTCCCCGCCGACGATATGGCCCGGCTGTTCGAGCCCTTCTACCGCTCCCCGAGCTTCGCCCGTCAGGTCAGTGGCTCGGGGATCGGCCTGTTCGTGTGCGCCCGCCTCATCGAGGCCATGGGCGGTCGGATCTGGGCGCAACAACGGCCGGAGGGTGGCGCCGAGTTCGGGTTCGCGTTGCGCACCGTCGACGAG
>JANMBS010000435.1:0-4410 GCA_031360525.1 Thermomicrobiales bacterium | reverse complement strand
CGACTCGGCCGGTCGGTGCCGGGCGATCGGCCATGCCCGAAGCGGGAAGATGCAGGAGGCTCACGAGCGGGTATGCGTCGGGTGCCGGCTCCGGGATGACCGAAGGGGCGGATTGCAACGACCCTGCAACATCCACGTCGTCCATCCGACAGCCCGTTCGGGCGAGCGCTACTCTGACGCTCCACGTCGAGAGGGATTGCGATGCGACTCAAGGACAAGGTGGCGATCATCACCGGCGGCGGTGGCGGGATGGGCCGGGTCGCCGCCCGGATGTTCGCGGCCGAAGGGGCGAAGATCGTCGTCGCCGAATACTCCGAGGCGGCCGGCGCCGAGACCGTCGACCTGGTGCGGGCGGTCGGCGGCGAAGCCACGTTCGTCAAGACCGATGTCTCGAACGAAGTTCACGCCAAGGCGATGGTCGACCACGCGGTCACGACATACGGCCGGCTCGATTGCCTCTACAACAACGCGGGCGTCATGCCCGAGGCCGACCACTCCGTGATCGACACCGACGTGGCGACCTGGGATTCGGTGATGGCCGTGAACGTCCGCGGCGTTTTCCTCGGCTGCAAGTTCGCGATACCGGCGATGGTCGAGGCGGGCGGCGGGTCGATCATCAACATCGCGAGCTTTGTCGCGCTGATCGGCTGCAGCGTCCCGCAGGACGCCTACACTGCCTCGAAGGGCGCGGTCCTGTCGCTCACCCGCAGCCTGGCGGTCCAGTTCGGGCCGCAGGGGATCCGGACCAACGCGATCTGCCCTGGCCCGGTAGAGACGCCGCTGCTGATGGACTGGCTGGTCAAGGACGAGGCGGCCAAGAAGCTGCGTCTGGCCCGCAACCCGACAGGGCGGTTCGGCAAGCCCGAGGAGATCGTGTCCATGGCGCTCTACCTCGCGTCGGACGAGTCGCGCTGGACCAATGGTGCCTCGCTCGTCGTCGACGGTGGCATCACCGTCAACTACTTCTGAACCGCGGAGGCCGATCGATGACCGACCAGGTGTCCGCGAAGGCCGGCGACCACCAGCTTGCCATCGGCATCGACGTCGGCGGTAGCGGGATCAAGGCCGCCGTCGTCGCCGTCGATGCCGGGCGCCTCACCTCGGAACGACTTCGTGTCGCGACCCCGGTGCCATCGACTCCGGAGGCCGTCATCGCGTCGATCGCGCGATTGGTCAAGCGCCTGGTCAAGTCGCAGGCACTCGACGAGTCGATCCCGGTCGGGGTCGGCCTGCCCGGCGTGACCGTCGGCGGCGCGCTCCGGTTCGCGGGCAACATCGACCAGGCCTGGATCGACTTCCCCGTCGTTGACCGGCTGAGCAAGGTGCTCAAGCGCCCGGTATTCATCATCAACGACGCCGATGCGGCGGGGATCGCCGAGATGCGCTTCGGTGTCGGCAAGGGCAGGGCAGGCACGGTCATCTTCCTGACGCTCGGGACCGGGGTCGGGTCCGGCGTGTTCACGGACGGCGTGCTGGTCCCAAACACGGAGTTCGGCCAGATGGAGATCCGCGGCCGAGCGGCCGAGAGGCGCTCCGCGGCTGCGGCACGCACCCGCCGCGGGCTGTCATGGAAGGCGTGGGCGGCCGATCTCGACGAGCACCTCGACCGGATCCAACATCTGATGTGGCCCAACCTGCTGATCCTGGGCGGCGGGGTCAGCAAGAGCCCCGAGAAGTACATCCCGCGGCTGACCGTGAAGTGCGAAGTCGTCCCGGCGGCACTGCGCAACGACGCCGGGATCATCGGTGCCGCCATCGTGGCCGCCCAGGCACCGGTCGCCCGAGAATCACGGTCCGACCGCGACATGACGGGGTGATCCCGCCACCCTGATTCCCCGCATCGGCTGGAGTGACGCTCGGCGGGCGGTCAACCCTTCGCGGGCGGCAGCACGAACGGGGCGGCGTGGATGAAGCCAGCGTCGTCGACCTGGTCGACGAGCGCCTGTCCGACGTCGGCACGCGTGGTCCTTGCGCCCGGCGTCAGCAAGATGGCAAGTCGATAGCCACGCGCCGGACCGTCCTGGACGATCGCCGGTCGCAGGGCGGTCCAGGCGAGGTCCGTCGCGCTGAAGACGGCGAACTCGCGCTGCTTTGCCGCGACGACGTGGCGAGCCGCTGTGCGCACGAACCGGCTGACCAGCCGATCGATGAATGGCTTGCGATCGCCTGGGACTTCGATGCCGGCGCCGGACAGGGTCACGAGCCGTCGGACCCCTGCGTCGCCCATGGCGGCGGTCAGCGCCCGCATCCCGGCCTCCAGGGCGTCGGCCTCCTCCGCCCGGTTCTGCCGCGGACCGACCGCCGAGATGACGGCGTCGCTCCCGCTGAGCGCGTCGGTCAGGGCACCGTGGTCATCCAGCGCCCCGACAACGATGCGGACGCCAGCGATATCCAGCTCGGCGTTGCGGGTCAGGACGGTGACCTCGAGGCCAGCGGCGCGGGCGGCAGCAAGGGCCGCACCTCCGACCTTGCCGGTCGCGCCCAGGATCAACACGCGCGTCGTCATCGGTGGCGGGTCAGCGGTGATCGACCGGGAGGCGGACGGCAGGAGCGGCATCGATCAAGACTAACCGCGTGTGCCATCGAGTGAGGCAGGGTGTGGCGGGCGATGACCAGGCTGGGCGTACCATCCCGGGTACGACCGCCGACCCGCCACCGCGCCACCCGCGGCCCGACCCCGCCCGGTACGAGGACCCACCGATGACGACAGACGCCAGCACCCAGGTTCGTGCCATGCAGATGGTCATCGGCGGCGAGTCGGTCAATGCCGCCGATGGGCAGACGTTCGACGTCGTCAACCCGGCGACCGGGAAGGCCATCGCGACCGTGCCGCTCGGCGGGCCGGCCGATGTCGACCGGTCGGTCGAGGCGGCCCGCCGCGCATTCGACGATCGCAAGGGCTGGGCGACCTGGGCGGCCGGCAAGCGCGGCCGGACGCTGGCCAAGTTCGCGTCGTTGATCAAGGCCAACACCGAAGAACTGGCACAGCTCGAGAGCCGTAACGTCGGCAAGCCGATCACCGGGGCCCGCGGCGAGATCACCGGGGTGAGCCTGGTCTTCGACTACTACGCGGGGGCGGCCAACAAGATCTTCGGGCAGACCATCCCGGTCTCGAAGCCCGGGCTCGACCTGACGCTGCGCGAGCCGATCGGGGTCGTCGGGCTGATCGTGCCCTGGAACTTCCCGCTGTTGATGGCATCGTGGAAGGTGGCGCCCGCGCTGGCCGCCGGGAACACGGCGATCCTGAAGCCCGCCAGCTACTCCCCGTTGACGGCGATCCGGCTCGGGGAGCTGGCGCTCGAGGCGGGGATCCCGCCCGGCGTCCTCAACGTGGTCACCGGCCCAGGCGGTTCGGCCGGGGCGGCCATTGCAGCACATCCTGGGATCGGCAAGGTCGCGTTCACCGGCGAGACGACAACCGGCCAGGAGATCATGCGGCTGGCCGCCGGGAACGTGAAGAAGATCTCGCTCGAACTCGGCGGCAAGAGCCCGAACATCGTGTTCGCCGACGCAGACCTCGAGAAGTTCGCCCGCGAATCGCCGTATTCGGTCTTCGACAACGCGGGCCAGGACTGCTGCGCACGAAGCCGGATCCTGGTCGAGCGATCGGCTCACGACCAGGTCGTCGAGCTGTTCGCCGCGGCGACGCGGACCGTCAAGCTGGGCGATCCGTCGCTCGACGAGACCGAAGTCGGGACGCTCGTCAGCTTCAAACAGCGTGACCGGGTCAAGGACTACATCGAGATCGGGCTCGCCGAGGGCGCGACGCTGGTGGTCGGCGGCCAGGCCCCGACCGACGAGGCGCTGGCCGACGGCGCGTATCTCATGCCGACCGTCTTCGACGGAGTGTCGAATGACATGCGCATCGCCCGCGAGGAGATCTTCGGGCCGGTCGTCTCGATCATCCCGTTCGACACCGAGGAGGAGGCCCTCCGACTCGCCAACGCGACGCCGTATGGGCTGTCGGGCTCGATCTGGAGCCGCGATATCGGCAAGGCCTTGCGGGCCGCCAAAGCACTCCAGGCCGGCGTCATCAGCGTCAATTCGAACTCGTCGGTCCACACCGAGGCGCCGTTCGGCGGCTACAAGATGTCGGGGATCGGGCGCGAGCTCGGGATGGCCGCGCTCGAGCTCTACACCGAGACGAAGAACGTCTTCATCGACCTGAGCTGACTTCCGGCACCTCGAGGCCGGGGCGCCGGCGCCCGATCCAGTCGCGGAGTGCCCAGATCGTGGTCTTGAAGGCGACCTCCGGCCACGGGATCTCCTCGGGCGCGAACGCGACGACCTCGGTCGCTTCGAGCGTCGGGGCGGCGGTCCCGCCGACGATCCGTGCCTCGAAGGCGATGGTTACGACCGACGCCTCGAGCCGCGTGTAGAGCCCGATGATGTCGCCGGGCTCGATGAGCA
>JANMBS010000430.1:0-5109 GCA_031360525.1 Thermomicrobiales bacterium | reverse complement strand
GGGGTCGACCCGTTCGGCATCGGGGCCAGTGTCTCGATCGCCACCACGGCAGGGTAGCAGGACATGCTCATCGGGCCGACTCAGGCCCCGATCGCGTCCCCCAGACCCAGCGTGACGATCGCCACCAGGCTCCCCAGCCCGACGATCAGCGCCACCGCGAACCCGACGGCAAGAAGGCGCGAGCCGGCGACCGTCGCGACGACGATCCCGAGGAGGAGAGCGACCGAGACTTCGGCCACGATCGAGGGCAGAAACCCGGTGACCAGCCGCGCGACGATCGCGACGAGCACCGCCGCCGCGAGCCCGGGCCCGATCGACCGTGCCCCGTTCGCGAACGCGGATAGGCGGGTCAGGAGGGTGCCAGCCTCGGCTTGAGGACTCGCGGGCGCTTCGGTTCGACGACCTTCCAGGCGCGGCTCTCGTCGTACACCTCGAAGGTGAAGCCGTCGTCGTCCAGCCGGACGACGCGGTGGAATTCGAGGGTGTATTCCGCGTAGGCCTCGTGAGTCAGGGCCGCCGCCTCGGTGTGTGCCGGTCGCCCGGCCGCCGCCCGCGCCTCGGCTCGGCTGTCCCACAGGCAGAAGGACATGCACCGCCCGTCGGACTGGGTCGGACCCTTGAGGTAGTGGACGAAGCCGGGCGCGTCCATCGCCTCAGCGTGTGCCCAGTCGTCGTGAGTCGTGAGCCGCTCCTCGTCCACATCCGCGCGCCGGATCGAACGGAAAGCGACCATATACCACTCGCCGGGGTCGACATCTGGGGCGCACGCATCCCAGGTGAACGCGTCGGCCACCGGCAGGGTCGCGTACCGGTCGGAGACCGGGACCAGGCGATCGAACGGTGACGGCGATCGATGGCTCATGTCAGTGCAATATAGCGAACATCGCGTGCGATTACCACGCCATGAGACGTGTGTCAGCCACCATGCGAGACAGAAGTACCAGTCCTACTGGTGCCGGTCCTCCGCCAGCCCCTCATTGATCGTCCGTGCCGCTCCCTGAAGGAGCCGGCCGGTCCGTGACCGCCAGGTCTCGTCGCATCGGAACGCGGGGCCGAGGACGGCGATCGCCCCGACGATCCCGTCCGCGCGGAAGAGCGGGACCGCCATCGCCAAGGAGCCATCGATGAGCTCGCCCTCGCTGATCGCCATCCCCGTCTTCACGATCCCACCGAGCATGGCGCGCAGCTCGGTCTCGGTCGGTGTCCGGTCGGTGATCGGGACCAGGTCCTGGGCGAGGACCTCGTCGAGGACTTCGGGTGGCGCGAATGCCAGCAGCGTGCGGCCGGGCGCTCCGGCATACAGCGGTGCCATGTCGCCGGGGCGCACGCTCACGCGGAGCGGCGCCTCGCTCTCGACCTGGTGGAGACAGACCGACGCGAGGCCAACGCGACGAACGACGATCGCCGTCTCACCGGTCTCCTGGGCGAGCATCCGGAGCGCCGCGTCGGCATGACGGATGAGCCGCTCGCTGCTGACGTTCGCGCCGGTGCCGATGAGCAGCTTCGGTCCGACGCGGAAAAGGCCGCCGTTCCGATCGACGAAGCCGAAGTCACCCAGCGTGCGCAGGTAGCGATAGACCGTGGAGAGCGGCATGTCGAGCGTCGAGCTGAGTTCGTCGGCACGGACCTCGCCGCGATCGGCGACCGTCAGCAGGAGACGCAGTCCGCGAGCGAAGGAGGTGTCCTCGGCGGCCTCTTCGGGAGGCCGGTCGCGCGCGGTGGTCATGCGTGGTCCTCGGCGATTCTCACTCCGCGGGAATCTATCCCGGGTCCGGGATGATAGCACCGCATCCCTGCGCCATCGACCCCGACCGCGTCCCGTTGAGTCGCTCCGCTGGAGTCCGCTCGCGCCCCGTCAGCGGTCGTCCCCGATGGCTCTCTTCGCCTGCTCGAGTTCGGCCTCGGTGATCTCGCCGCGGGCGAACCGTTCTCGGAGGATGTCCATGGGATCCGGGCTGGTATCCATGCGCCGATCGGCGACCCGGTTGAAGCCACCCATCCCCCTCACGACGAGGACGACGAACCCGATGAGCAGGACCAGGCCTCCGAGCATCCACAGCCATCCGTCGGGACCCATGCCCCAGCCATATCCCATCATTCTTCTCCTGTGCCGGTCCGGCGATTTCGGCGGATACAGTCATCCTCGCTGGCGCTCCTGGAAGGAGCGATGTGTGCCAGCGTCAAGAAATGGTCAAGTTCGCCACGGAACAGCCCGGGTGGCCGTGCCGAGCCGGTTCATCCGTCTGCTCGGAGTGACCCGATGACCCGGCGAAGTCGCGCCTCGGCCTCCGCCGCTACCGTTTCGACCTCTGGATTCCCTACCAGGCCCATGACTGCCCGCGGATCCATCACCTCGACGAATGTCTGACCGGCGTCTTCCCGGAGGACCACATTGCAGGGAAGGAGTGCACCGATGGAGGGGTCAGCTTGGAGCGCGCGGTGGGCCAGCGAAGGGTTACATGCCCCGAGGATGAGATATGGCGACCACTCAACGCTCAGCTTGGCCTGCATCGTGGCGGCGACATCGATCTCGGTCAGGACGCCGAAGCCCTCGGCTCGCAGCGCGGCCTCGACCAGTGGTCGGGCCTCGTGCGCCGGGAGCCGCAATGTGATGCCGAAGGTGTAAGCGGTCTTCATCATCTCGCGAACCTCTGTGAAGGGTGGACGGCGTCGCAACGAGCGTCGACGTTGTGCGCGCTGAGCGCAAGCGCGACGACGGAACGCGGCGGAGCAGGGCCGCTGGCCCCGTCGCTTGGGTAAGCGACTGGCCACCGTGTTGGAGGATGGCGACTGGGAACGGCCTGTTGCTTCACGCGTGGGTGCAGTTTCCCGTCCAGCCGGCGAAGCCGCGGTGCATACCCGGGTTGTGATCGCCGGTGAAGCCGCCGTCGGTTGTGGCGTGGTGGGCAACGCAGGCGCCGTACATCATGCTTTGGCCTTGGCCGCCCATCATGCCTTGGCCGCCAATCATTCCGCCGGACATCCCCGACATCGCCGAGGAGGAAGGACTGGTCATCGGGTCTTCGGCAAAGACGAGCCCGGCCGCGCCAAGCAGCAGGGCTCCGCCGAGGATCGTCCCTACGAAAAGGCTGACGCGCTTCGTGGTCATCGTTCGTTCCTTTCGAATGTTGCGGGGTTGTTCAACTGATCCCGAGCAGACGACGCGCGCGGTCGTATTCCTGTTCGGAGATCTCGCCACGGGCGAACCTCGCCTTCAGGATCTGAATGGCGTCCTCGGCGGTCGGGCGCTGCCGTCCCGACAGGGCGGCCGTAACGAGCCACACGACCGCCACGATGATCGCGAGCGCGAGGATCATCCACAGCCAGCCACCAAGGTCCATTGCCCATCCATAGCCGGTCATCATCTCGTTGTCTCCGTTCAGCGTAGTTCTTTCGTCCGAGCGCACTGCCGAGAGCCTGTCCTCGGTCGACCCCCAGCTTCTTCCTACAATGCGGCCCCAGACAGGGCTGAATGGCACGTTTGACCGTGCCGACCGGACGGACTGATCGCGTGCCGGGCGACCCACGCGTTGGACGCGTCACTTCGAGGAGTCGCAGTCAGTTCTCGCGACGCCACTCGGCTGGTCGATTCGGCGAGCTCGGGGGCAGATCCCGCGGCGTTACCCATGATCGATAGCGTCAGCATGTAGTTGGCGCGCTCGAACGAGCGGATCCTCAACCGTTGCCTGGCTGGCGCTGCCCGGAGCTGGTCGACCGATCGATTAGTAGTGGTCAGTCATCCAGGCTCGCAGCTCGGCCTCCACTCGGATGATGTGCTCAGTTGGACCTAGTACACGAGGTCGGCGGGCTGGATGTATCAGGCCGGCGTTGAATGGATCCTCGGGTTCCGTCTGCGCGAAACGACGCTCCTGATCGAACCCTGCATCCCCCGGCGCCTCGCCGGGTTACGAGATCGACTTCCCCTATCACTCCGCCAGATACGAGGTCGTCGTGGAGAACCCGCGGGGGGGGCAAGGTCCCACTCTTCGAGCAACACGAAAAACAGGCCACCTGGCAGGGTTGACGCTGCCTGACGACCGCATAAACTCGTACTAGAACAGTGTGAGTTTGCCGTTACTCCGAATTTCACAGGAGCCATTGAGATGCGTCACTTCGTTCCGAGCCTGGCCATCGCGGTCGGCCTCGTCGTTGTCCTGATCGGTTGCGCCGCCCCCAGGGCCCCGTCCTGGACCTACGGACCGGTGGCCCCGTCCACCGCGCCCGGCGCGGTCGCACCGAGTGCAGCCATTGCTGCAACGACCGCCCCCGACGCCGCCAGCGGAAAGATCGCCATCGAGGCATTCGACCTCGGGTTCACGCCGGCGACGGTCATGGTCCCCGCCGCCGGCACCTATCAGGTCGACTTCAAGAACACGGGATCCACGCTCCACGACATCACCTTCGCCGACGGCACCAAGATCGTGGCCGAAGGCGGCAAGACCGCTTCCGCGGCCGTGATGGTTCCAGCGGAGGGAATGGCCTTCCTGTGCTCGATCCCCGGTCATGCCGACGCCGGCATGAAGGGCGAGGTGATGGTCGAGGGCGCCGCCCCGGCCCCGACCGCAGCTCCGGTCGCTGGCGGGACCACCACCGGCCCGCTGGCCGACCCGAACGCCCCCAAGTACACGCTCCTTGACGCCACTGCGCCCAAGATCCTCGACGGCACGGTTCACGACATCGACTTCCCGATCATCGACAAGGACATCACCGTCGCCGAGGGCTTCGTCGTCCACGCCTGGACGTTCGGCGGTCAGGTTCCGGGACCGACGATCCGAGTTCACCTGGGCGACACCGTGAACGTGCACCTCACCAACAAGGGCACGATGAGCCACTCGATCGATTTCCACGCCAGCCAGACCGCCATGAACGACCAGATGGTCGAAATCCCGGTCGGCGGAACCCGCACCTACACCTTCACGGCTGATTATGCCGGCGTCTGGATGTATCACTGCGGCACGGCCCCAGCCCTGCACCACATCGCCAACGGCATGTTCGGGATGGTCATCGTCGAGCCAAAGGGTGGGCTGCCCAAGGTCGACCAGGAAGTGGCCCTCGTCCAGAGCGAGTGGTACCTCGGGGCGCAGAAGCAGCCGGTCGACTATGCCAAGG
>JANMBS010000429.1:0-1510 GCA_031360525.1 Thermomicrobiales bacterium | reverse complement strand
CGCTGTCGACCGGTTGGTCCGGCCCAACCTCCGAACCGGTGGTGGTTGTTGTGGCGGCTGCGTCGGCTCTAACGCTCTTGCGGGCCGGCCCCCCGCGGGCGCCGGCGCCGGCGCGACTGCGCGACGGAACGATGTCGTCTGACAGTCGACGCCAACGAACCCAGGAGCCGAAACGGGCGCTTGTCGAACCGATCCGTCGCGCGGGAGTCGACGAAATCGACCGAGGCGGGCCGATGCCGCCCCTTCGCCCCTTCGGCGTCGCCTGGCAGGCGACAAAGCGTGCGTCGTCTGACACGCGACAGAGCTTGCGGGGCCCCCGCGACCGACCTCCCGCGGAGCGGCCGCTACACTCGGCACGCGATGGAAGATGAGCGCTGGGAACCGGGAATGCCCGTCCTCGACCGGCAGGCCGTGCGGACGCCCACGCTTCCGCCGAGCCTCCAGGGCCTGCCGCCGCGCTACCCGGAAGTCGCTCCGACACCGCTCCAGCGCCACTACATCAACCTGAGCGTCATCGTGCTGATCTGCGGCGCGATCGCGATCACGGCACTCGAGCTCGGGGCGTCGTTCGGCAGCCCCCTGGTCAAACTGTGCGTCGTCGTGGCCGCCCCGCTGCTCGTGGTCACGACCGTGGACGCGATCCTGCGGATCTGGCGCTCGGCATGGGCGTGGATGCCGATCGACCGGGGCAAGGGCCTCTTCCGCCTGGCCTGGGTCGCCGTCAGCCTGATCGGCCTCGTCGCCCTCGTCGGCGCGTCGATCGTGGTCCTGCTCGCGTGACCGCAGCGGCGGGACCGGTGACTGGGATCCGGCCCGGTGCCTGACGCCTACGAGCGCGGCCTCGACGGGCGTTCGACCGACCTTCCATCTGGCCGTGGCGTCCCGTCATGGATCGCCCGATCACTGAACTTCTGCTCGCGCTGCGGCTCGCCGCTGGCCTTCGGCGCCATCCCCGGCGAGGACCGCGATCGACTCGCCTGCCAGGCGTGCGGCCACATCGTCTACGTCAACCCGCGCCTGGTCGTGACCACGTTCCCGATCACCGACGCCGGGGAGATCATCCTCATCCGGCGAGGGATCGAGCCCGGCAAGGGCGCATGGGCGCAGCCCGGCGGCTTCCTCGAGGTCGACGAGACCGTCCACGAGGCGGCGATCCGCGAGACCCACGAGGAGACCGGCCTGCTCATCGAGCCGGGCGAGATCATCGGCCTCTATACGCGGCTCGAGGCGTCCGTCGTGACCATCGCGTTCGAGGCCCGGATCGTCGGCGGGACGGCCGCCCCGACCCCCGAGGCGACCGAGGTCGTCGCCTTCGCACCCGACGAGATCCCATGGACCGGGCTCGCCTTCAAGACGACGACGATCGCCCTGCGCGACTGGTTCGGGCGCCGGCACCCCGAGCTGGAGGTCCCGGCGGTCAACCCAGGTCGATGAAGACGTTCTTGGTCTCGGTGTAGAGGTCGAGCGCGGACATCCCGAGCTCGCGCCCGATCCCGGACATCTTGTAGCC
>JANMBS010000423.1:0-9836 GCA_031360525.1 Thermomicrobiales bacterium | reverse complement strand
ACCCGGTCAACGTCTGGATGGTCGACAAGGGTTTGAAGCATGGGATGGGCACGCAGCGCGCGCTTGGTAAGGGCGGCCACACGATGGAGGCCGAGAGCGCGCGATGGGCGGAACCTCAGCCTGCCGGCGAGGCCGCGTGATGCACGAGCACGGCGGCGCAGCCAAGTCGAAGGGTTCGAGTCGCACGATTCGAGCCAAAGTGAAGAGTGATCAGAATGCTCGACGTGGATCTGCATCGAGCGGCCACGAAGGCATGACGGGGATGCCGGGCATGGGCAGCGGGCCGAGCGATGTCGCCTTTCGTGCGACCCGTGCCCAGATCGCTTCGATCGGCTTCATGTCGGTCGTTGCCCTCGCGGGAGCGCTCGTCTTCTCGGCGTCGTACGCCAACCTGTCGCTCGGTGCCCGGGACGTGGGCGGGCTCGTCATGCCGCCCGGGATGATCATGACCCGCGACACGCCAGGCCAGGCGATGCGCGACATGGCCGCAGTCGATCCCACGGCTGTCTCCTACCGGGCGCCTGTCGACGCGCGAGGCGACCAGCCACTCGAGCCGCGGATGGAGAACGGCGTCAAGGTCTACGACCTCGAGGCGTCCGTGATCGAGTGGAACATCCTGCCCTACGAGCGGGTGATGGCCTACGCCTTCAACCACCAGGTTCCGGGGCCGCGGATCGGCTTGACGGAGGGCGATCACGTCCGGTTCAACGTGACGAACCATCTGCCCGGGCCGACGACGATCCACTGGCACGGGCTCGTCGTCCCGAATTCCATGGACGGGCCGGCCGAGATCACCCAGGAGCCGATCCCGGTGGGCGGCAGCTTCAGCTACGAATTCGCGGTCCAGCAGGCGGGCACGTTCTTCTATCACTCGCACACCGACGTCGACCGCCAGCAGACGCTGGGGATGTACGGCGCTCTGCTCATTGCACCGAAGGACGCCGCTTCTGCCGTCACCGCCGACCAGGAACTCGTCGTGCAGCTGCAGGAATGGAACGAACGCGAGGGGTACACGTACCCGGCGATGCCCATGGAAGGGGTCATGCCGAATTTCTTCACGATCAACGGCAAGTCCTATCCGTCAACAGAGACCGTGCACCTCAAGGTCGGCGAGCACCTCCTCGTCCGTTTCATCGGCTCGCAGAGCGGCTTCATCCACCCGATGCACATCCACGGTGGGCCGTTCACGGTCGTGGCCACAGACGGCGTGACATTGCCCGAGTCGGCTCGGTACGAGAAGGACACCGTGAACGTCGCGCCCGGCGAGCGCTATGACGTGATCTGGCCGGCTCGGGAGCCGGGCAAGTGGCTGCTCCATTGCCACATCAACCACCACACGACGAATGACAACGTCGAGGAGCAAGGTGGCGGCGGCCTGATGCTGATCCTGGATGTGACCGAGTGACGAGCGTGCCGCGACGCTCGAAGCCCTAGATCGCCGTCGGCCCGCTCGCGCACCGAGAGCAGCCGAGCGCCCGCGAGCGCAGCCGCCACGCGAGTGATCCACCGAGGAGCGCAACGGATGCCGCGCCGATCACCGGCTGGATGGGTGCGAAGACCGAGAGCGCGCCCGAGACCCCGAGTATGCCGACGACGACCTTGTTGCAGATCGGGCAGCCGATCGCGAGGAAGGCGCCGACCGACGCCAGACCGACGCGCGTTGGTGCGCCCTCCGCGGCTGGGTGGAGATCGCGGACCGGCGCGAGGTAGGTCGCTACGAGGACGCCGATGAGCGGCGCCGATGCGAGCCATACCGCAAGGTTCGACCACTCCGTCGGTGTCATTCGGATGAACCACGGATTCGGGATCACGGCGGTCGGGATCCCCAGGATGAGCACGGCGCCTGCAGTGGCGCCGAGCGCGATCAGCCAGAACCGAGTGTCGAGGGTGTTGCGGACTGACAAACGGTCCGCCGTCACGGGCGCGCCCACGTCGAGCCCCCGTCGTCAGATCGATAGAAATCAGCCTTTCGAGTTACGAGGGCCACGATGCGCCCATCACCGGAGATGGCTACAGCGAAGGGATCGCCACTGAAACCGGGGTTCTTCCAGGTCCGTCCCCCGTCGTCGCTTCGGCGCAGCCCGTCCGGGCCACCGGCCACGAGGGCGGCGCCGTCTGCCGTCGCGGCGAGACTCACCATCGGGTAAAGGTCTGGCGATCCGAGCGTGGTCCAGGTGCGGCCACCGTCCTCGCTCTGGACTAGTCCGGCGGCCGCGATCGCGAACAAGCGAGTGCCGGACGGCCCTTTTACCGCGACAGGCAAGAGGACATTCTCGCCATAGACCTGCTCGAAGTGGAGCCCGGCGTCCTGGCTCTCCCAAAGGCCACCCGTCGCGAGAACCGCCCACATGTGGCTCGGGTCGGAGGGATCTCTCGAGAACCCGTGAATGTCACGGCTTGGTAGATCGGTCGCCACGCTCGTCCACGTCTGACCGCCATCCGAACTCGCCGAGAAGACATCGTGTCCGGCGATGACGATCGATCCGCCGGCTCCGGCGCTCATGCCCATCGCATCGTCGCGCGCGCCGAGTGTGGTCCACGTCCGTCCGCCGTCCTTCGTCTCAAGGATCCCGTCGTGATGACCGAAGAGGAGGCGTCGCGTGTCATCGCCGACGAACGCGAGCGAGTGGACGTCGGCGGTTCCCAGGCGCGATAGCGGTTCGATGGTCGGGCTGGTTCGGCTCGACACGAGAACAGCGCCGATCGCGAAAGCGGCGATCGCTGCGACCCCTGCGCCCAGGGTCAACGCGCGCGCCGAAATGGCTCTCCGCGGTGGCGGCTTTTTGGACGCGCGACGACGACTCATCCGCCGGCCTCGGCGAGCTCGCAGATGCCGGCGCTCCCCTGTGGGGAGGCCGCGGCGGCTCGCTCGTCGTCGAGGCGCGCCTTGATCCCCGGATGCGCCTCGCTCAGGCCGCATGAGCAAATCGCGTACCACCGCATTCCCTCATCAGTGGGCCGAAGCGCCTTATTCGGTCTCGGCGACCACGCGCGAGTCACCGCCGCGGCCCTGTCGACATGGACTGCCGGCTCCTCGATACAACGCTCGGCCGCGGCCGGGCCGACTGAATGCATGGGTCCGACTGTGACTTCGACGAGCAGGCCGGCTGCCTCGGCCTTGGCAATGTCGACGGTCATGCCCCACGCCGGATCCACGAGGTCATGCAGGCGAGCGGTCATCCAGAGATCCTCAGCGGGCTGGGCATTGGGTCGGCTGATCACAGAGGAGTCCCAGTCTATAGCGGATTTGCACATCCCCTACACATCTGTCGTAGCACCTGTTACCTTTCGCCGAAGTCGTAAGCCCGTCGGTTCGCTGCGCCTCGCCTCTTCCGGCCGGGCGACGGTCAACCTTGTCGACTCGATCCCGCGCAACGCAGTGGGCAAGGCGCCCCTCATTCGTCGCGCCCGACTCGCGACTGCAGGACACTAGACCGATGGATCACGGACATCACCAGCAGGATCCGGCCCCGGTCGACGCCCATGCGGGACAGGACATGAGCGCCGGCGCCCACGAAATGACCGCGGCGAGCCACGACCGCCACGAGGGTCACTCGGTCGCCATGTTCCGGGACAAGTTCTGGCTGAGCCTGGCCCTGACCATCCCTGTGGTGCTGCTGAGCCACGACGTCCAAACTTGGTTCGGCTACTCGATCCCAATGTTCCCGGGCATCGAATACCTCCCCGCGATCCTGGGGACGATCATCTTCTTCTACGGCGGGATGGTCTTCGTCCGTGGCGCCCGGGGCGAACTCGCCGACCGCAAGCCCGGAATGATGACCCTCATCTCGCTGGCCATCGTGGTCGCCTTCGTGACTTCTTGGGCCGGCACACTTGGCCTCTTCGATGTCGAGATCTGGTGGGAACTGGCGACCCTGATCACGATCATGCTGCTCGGCCATTGGCTCGAGATGCGTTCGATCGCCCAGGCCCGGGGAGCGCTCTCGGCCCTCGCTGCGTTGCTGCCGGATACGGCTGAACGCGTCACCACGGACGGGACCGAGGAGGTGCCGATCGCCCAGTTGCGTGTCGGCGATGTCGTTCTCGTTCGTCCAGGAGCCCGGGTACCGGCCGACGGCGTGGTCGTTGATGGGACCGCGGACGTCGACGAATCGATGATCACCGGCGAGTCTCGAGCGGTGACGAGGCAGCCGGGCGACAGCGTCATCGCCGGCACCGTTGCCGCCGGCGGCTCCCTCCGGGTGAAGGTCGCCGCCACCGGCGACCAGACGGCGCTTTCCGGGATCATGCGAATGGTCGCGCAGGCCCAAGCGTCGGCCTCCCGAGCCCAGGCCCTGGCCGACCGGGCGGCGGCGATCCTGTTCTACGTCGCGTTGGTTTCCGCCACGATCACCTTGGTCTTCTGGTGGCTGCAGGGTGACCGGGAGGGTGCCCTGGTACGAACCGCGACGGTCCTGGTCATCGCGTGCCCGCATGCGCTCGGGCTGGCGATCCCGCTGGTGATCTCGATCTCCACCTCGCTCGGCGCCCAGAACGGGCTCCTCATCAAGGACCGGATCGCGCTGGAACGAGCCCGTACCCTGGACATGGTGATCTTCGACAAGACTGGCACCCTGACCAAGGGCGAACCGGTCCTGGTCGATGTCAGCGGCGACGCCGAGGCCCTCCGGCTGGCCGCTGCGGTCGAAGCGGACTCCGAACACCCCCTGGCACGGGCCATCGTGGGAGGCGCCAAGGCCCGCGGCCTGTCCATCTCTTCAGCCACGGGGTTTGAGTCCCTCTCGGGTCGAGGTGCTCGCGCCCAGGTCGAAGGTCACGAAGTGGCCGTGGGCGGACCGCGCCTCCTAGCCGAGATGTCGCTGGCGCCGCTGCCCGTCGCCACCGACTGGGATCGCGAGGGCCGGACCGTGCTTCACGTGGTCACGGATGGGAAGGTGGCAGGAGCGATCGCAGTCGAGGACGAGATCCGGCCCGAGTCGAGGGAGGCGGTGGACCTCCTGCACGGCCTTGGCGTGCGCGTGGCCATGATCACGGGCGACAGCCAGGCCGTCGCCGAGTCGGTGGCCCGTCGGCTGGGGATCGACGAGGTCGCGGCACAGGTCCTCCCGGCCGACAAAGCCGCGGCCGTGAAGCGCTTCCAGGAGGGCGGCCGCAAGGTGGCGATGGTCGGCGACGGCGTCAACGACGCCCCCGCGCTGGCCACGTCCGACGTTGGCATCGCCATCGGCGCCGGGACCGACGTCGCCGTGGAGTCAGCCGGGATCGTCCTGGTCCGAAGCGACCCTCGCGATGTGGTTGGCGCCATCGAACTGTCGCGGGCGACGTACTCGAAGTTGATCCAGAATCTGGCCTGGGCCACCGGCTACAACCTGGTGGCCATCCCGATTGCGATGGGCCTGCTCGTGCCGTGGGGGATCGACCTGCCGATGTCGGTCGGGGCCATCGCGATGAGCGCATCGACCATCATCGTGGCTGCTAACGCCCAACTCCTGCGACGCCTCGAGCTGCGCCGCGAGAGCCCAGCCGCCCAGCTTCCGCTAGAGGTCGCTACCCCATGACCGACCAGCGAACTATCGCCCCGACCGAGGATCCGGTCTGCGGGATGACCGTCGATCCTGCCGAGGCTCGGGGGAAGGGTCTGGACACTCACCTCCATGGCTTCACCCGCGACCCGTCCGACCCGGCTCGGATGTGGGCCTATTTGGCGACCGGCGGTGGGAGAGCACCGACTTCGGCGTTGATGACGCGATGAGCATGTCGCCAGCCAGCGACGCCTCGATCGTCATCGCTGGGCATGAGGTCTTCGTGGCAAGTCGTGATGGCGGGCAGACGTGGGCCCCCGTCAATGGTGATCTGCCAAGCCTGGACAACCTCCTCTACCCGACTGCGGTCAGGACCGGTTCGACCACGCGACTGTTCGGTGTCGACCAGAACGGCCCCAATGTCAGCGAGGACGGCGGGACGACCTGGGCTACGCTGGGCTCGCCGCGGACCTACCCGATGACCGGGTCGCCGCCTCAGCCGATGGCAGCATCTTCTACGCCGGGGCGCCCGACGGACTGTTCCGGAGCAGCGATGTGGGTCAATCGTGGGCCGAGACCGGCTACAGCGGATCGGCCTTCGCGGTGGCCACCTCGGCCGATGGCCAGGTCGTAGCTCTGGTCAGCCGGGCCACCGAGCTCTTCCGATCGTCCGACACCGGAGCGACGTGGCCTGGTCCGAGCTGAAACGCACTTTCCTTGTCTATTCGAAGCCGTGCTCTGCGACCAGCTGCTCATCCACAAGCTGGTCGATGGTCTGGCGGGGCAGTGTTTCGACGAGATATTCCAGCTCGCTGATCAGGGTTTCGACCGCCGCGCGTGTCGCGATCTCGATCGGTTCCTCGAGCATGCCTCCGGATGGGGAGCGGCCGACGCCAAGGTGACGTGCCGGGTGGATGGCCGCGACCGCGACTTCGGTCAGGACCTCGGCAAGGCGCCGATGGGACTCGTCGTCGCGCAGGCGCGTTCCCACCTTGCGCTCCAGGGTCTCGCACGAAACTGCCGACATCGCCACGCCGCGCCTCCTCGTCAATGATCCGCGTGCGACTTGCCGCGTCTTGTTGATCGACTCGAGCCTGACACGCAGCATGAGCGCCGGGCAGGGCCATAGGGCGCTTTGTGAGGGGCCACCCGTCCCTACCTTCTTGTGGGACAGAACGAGATACCGACCAGCGAACGGGGCCCCGTGACCGAAGTCCGGAGCCTCTATCCTTGGTCCGTACCACTCGTGTACCGCGCGACCCGACTCGGTGGTGGGTGCGAGGCCGGCGTGGCCGACCACGCACGGGGTCTGTACGGGACCGATATCATCTGGAATCACCGTGATGACTGACACCCGTCCCGATCTGCCCGTCCTCGTGGTCGGCGCTGGTCCGACCGGACTGATCCTTGCAGCGGAGCTGATCCGGCACGGCACCACCTGCCGGATCATCGACAAGGCCGCTGGACCGACGCCCCTGTCGATCTGCCGACGTTGTACCTGATCCGCCCGAATGGCTACATCGGTTTCCGCAGCCGACCAGCCGACCGGTCCGCTTTGACCACATACCTGACCCGGACCTTCACGTAAGCCTCGAGGAGGTCATCGTCGAGCACTTCCAGCCCGACATCGCCGACCGACAGGTGGCGATGGCGATCCCCCGCGCGGCCGCCCAAGTGGCCTCCGCTCGACAAGGCGCATAGCGCATCATGCGCGTCGTCGTCACTGGAGCGGCCGGAACCCTCGGCCGCTCGCTCATCCCCAAGCTGTCAGGAGACGGCCACGATGTCGTCGGGCTGGACGTGGCCCCACGTGCCGGTGAGGCTGGATGGGTCGTCGCTGACGTCCGTGATCCCGAGGCGGTCCTGGCGGTGGTCGAGGGCGCCGATGTCATCGTCCACTCGGCGGCTCTGCACGGCATCCACCTCTCGGACCATTCGCCCCAGGAGTTCTACGACCTGAACCTGACCGGAACCTTCAACGTCTGGCAGGCCGCGGTCGCCCACAAGGTTCGCGGGGTCGTGTTCAGCAGCACGATGGGCGTGTACGGCGAAAGTCGGCGGCCGTCGTCCGACGACGCTGTCGCCTTCCTCGACGAAGAGATGCCCCTCCTTCCGGGCGACATCTACGGCTGGACCAAGGTGGCCGGCGAAGAGCTCTGCCGCTATCACCTGCGCCACGACGATATCCCGAGCATCGCGCTGCGCTATGGGATGTTCGTGCCGGAGCCGTTCTTCCGCTACGGTGTCCGGCTGCTGTATGGGGGCGTCCACGAGGACGACGTAGCCGATGCGGTGATGGCCGCTGTCGGGGCCTTCGGCAAGCGCCCGGTCGGCTTCGAAACGTACAACGTCGAATCGCCTCTGCCGTTCGCCGGCGCCGACGCGCGCGATCTGCGCACCGATCCATTGGCCGCCGTTGAGCGCCACTGGCCCGGCAGTCGGCAGCTCCTGCTCGACCGAGGTGTGCGCTCGCTGAAACCGATCAGCGAGGTCTTTCCGATCGCGCGCCTGGAGACGGGCCTATCGGTGCGGCCGCGACACGACTTCGCGCAGTGGCTCGAGGAACTTGCCCTGCGGCCCGAGGAGGCGGCAGGCGACCCGCCCTGGCCTTGATACGGCGCTAAGGGGATTTGCAGGGAGCTTGACCTCGCGACCAAGCTCCCTGTTCGATCGACCGTTCCGAGCGCTTTCGGTCAGCGCCGGAGCCGCCAAACGTGCACGTAGTCGAAGTCGGCCACGAATCCGCTGCCGCCCATGGCCACGAGGCCGATCCGGGCGTCATCGCCGAGGCGATGGGTCCACGTCCCGCCCTTCGACCACGCCACGCCATCGTGGCTGGTGTAGGCGGTATAGCGTTCCTTGCCGCCGTACACCCCGCCCGCCACGTGCGAGCCCGACGCCTCCTTGACGATCCTCAGCCAGGTCCATTCTCCTGGAGGTCCGACGACGGTATTTCCGTAACGCGGATAGCCGGCGGCGTTGGGCGCCACTTCCTTGGCGAACTCGGTCTGCCGTGTGTTCCAGATGGAGACGTCCGTGAGCTTCACGAACTCGTCGTCGTTGGCCATCACCACGAGCCCGGCCTGCACGTAGTTGAAGCAACAGCCTTCGGCTGGCACCGAGACGCGCACCTTGGTTTCGACGACGTAGTTGCCGGTCGGCGCGGCCTCGACAAGCACCGACGCATTGTTGGAGCCCTCGAACAGATCCGCCGCCTGCGTGTCCATCCGAAGGATCCCGCCGGCGACACTCCATGTACCGGCAGCGGGCTCGCGGATCCATGACCAATCACGGTCGACACTACTGCCGGCAAACTCGTCCGACGGTCCTCCGAGGAGTCGGCCGGTTCGGTCGGCTGGCGCGAATCTCACGCGATGGGTGGTCTTCGTACCAGGTTGAGCGGCTGGCGCGGGCTGAGGAGTGTCAGACGGTCCCGCGCCGCCGTTGAGGACAGGCCAGCCATCCTGCCAATCGATCGCATCCATCAGCGCGGGGCGCTTCGTGAAGCCGACCTGACCGGCGAAATACGGATCGTTGACGTCTACCGCGTGATAGATCGTCCACCACTGTCCAGCATGATCGACGAAGACCGTATTGTGGCCCGGTCCGACCCAGCGGTTGCCGTTCTGCGCGATCATCGGCGTTCCGCCGGCCCGGCCGTCGGTCGGATCGCCGGCGTCCTCGTTGTCATTCAGGGGGACGCCCTCGCGGTCGACGAACGGTCCGAGCGGGCCCGTTGACCGGCCGACCATGACGACATAGCCAGTGAGGGGCCCGCGACAGCAATCCGTCGCCGACACGAACAGGTAATACCAGCCGTTGCGGAACTCGACCTCCGCACCCTCGAACTTGTTCGCGATCGCGACATTCCTCTGGGTGGCCGGATCCGTGGTCAGACCGTCGGGATTGAGCGAGCGGACGCTGACGCCGCCGAAATAGGACCCGTAGTACAGGTAATCGCCCTGCGCCGTCTGCACGACCTCTGGGTCGAACACGTTGCGGCGGGAATTCGGTCCGCAGCAATCGGCGCCGTGTGGCTCGACGGCGGGCGTCGGCGACTGCGTCCACGGCCCGGTCGGGCTAGGGCTCGTCGCGACCCCGATGGCGCTGCCGCCGCCGGGGAAAGTCGTCTCGGTGACGGTGTAGTAGAGGTGGTAGAGGCCCGTGTCAGGGAAATAGACGACCTCTGGCGCCCACAGGCCGGCCGTCGGCGTCGCATAGATCGGACGGTTGCCCGCGAACGCCTCTCCGACGTACGTCCAGTGAACGAGGTCCACCGAGGTCATCATCGGGATCTGGCGAAAGTTGAACCCGCTCGCCGTTCGGTCCTGGTCGTTGAGCGGATCGGACGTG
>JANMBS010000405.1:0-2226 GCA_031360525.1 Thermomicrobiales bacterium | reverse complement strand
TCGTCAGCAGTTCCATCCACCGAGTCTAGGTGGCGCAGGCGCCCTTCGGCGTACGATGACGCTCCATTGAGTGACGTTCGACTCTCAACGCGCACCTTGCCCGTCATCGACATGCTCGATCCGGGTCGGTCGTCGTCCCGTCCCGTCCTACGCATTGCGGTCGATCCGGCTGACGAGCGCTTGACCGAGTACCTTCCCGATCCTCGGACCTTGCCGCGCTTCCACGTTTGGACGCTCGGCTGCCAGATGAACCGGAGCGACTCGGAGGAGATGGCCGGACGCCTGCTGACCGCCGGCTGCGAGGAGGCCAGCTCGCTCGAGACCGCCGACCTCGTCGTCATCAACACCTGCGCGATCCGCGAGGGCGCCGAGCAGAAGGTCATCGGGCGGATGGGCCAGCTGGCGCGGCTCAAGACGGCAAACCCCGGGCTGCGCGTGGTCCTGACCGGTTGTTCGGTCCGTGAACCGGATCGGGCCGACGGTGCCAGCCTTCGGCGCCGCTACCCGGCGGTCGACCTCTTCCTGCGACCCGACGAGGAGCCCGAGCTCGTCGACAGGCTCGGCCTGGCCTCGGCGCAGGCGCCGATCGCGGCGCTCGGTGCGACCACCACGGTCGGGCGCACCGTCGTCGGTGTCGCCGATCACCTGGCCGCGACCCGCGCCCGCGCGGTCGGCGAGGGGACGGTCGCACGCGGGTCGGTGATCGCCGCCTGGCTGCCGATCATCTACGGCTGCGACAAGACCTGCACCTACTGCATCGTGCCGTTCAGCCGCGGCCCGGAGCGGAGCCGGCCATTCGACGACATCCTCGACGAGGCGCGGGCGCTCGCCGCCGTCGGCTATCGCGAGGTCACGCTGCTCGGACAGAACGTCAACTCGTATGGCCACGATCTCGCGCCCGAGGCTCGGTTCGCGCACGTCGACCCGGAGCGCTGGGCCGGCCGCCGGCTCGACCTCGCGGGGCGTCCGGACCTCGCTGAGCTGATCCGCGCGATCGACGCGCTGCGGACCGCCGACGGCCAGTCGGCCATCGGGCGGCTGCGCTTCGTGACCTCGCACCCATGGGACCTGTCGGACCGACTCATCGCGGCGTTGGCCGGCTGCGACTCGGTCTGCGAGCACCTCCACCTCCCGGTGCAGTCGGGCTCGGACACCGTCCTGCGGCGGATGGGTCGCCAGTACACGAGCGAGCACTACACCGAGCGCCTGACCCGGATCCGCGAGGCCGTCCCCGGGATCGCAATCTCGACCGACATCATCGTCGGCTTCTGCGGGGAGACTGAGGTCCAGTTCGAGGAGACGCTCCAACTGCTCGAGACGGTGCGCTACGATCAGGTCTTCGCCGCGGCCTACTCGCCGCGTCCCGGGACGCCGGCCATGCACCTCGACGACGACGTCCCGGCGGCCGACAAGCGTCGGCGGCTGAACCAGCTGCTCGCAGTCCAGGAGGCGATCGGGCTCGAGCGCAACCAGGCGTTGCTCGGACGGGAGGTCGAGGTCCTGGTCGATGCCAACAACGCGGCGCGCGGCCACGAGCACGGGGCGACCGAGACGCCAGGGGAGGGGAGTCGCCTGTCCGGCCGGACCCGCGGCAACAAGCTGGTCCATCTCGCCGGCGAGGAGGGGCTCGTCGGGCGGGAGGTCTTTGTCCGCATCGAGCACGCCGGCCCGTACGCGCTGCGAGGCGCGCTCGTCGGGGCGTGATTGGCGCGCCGCTCATCGTCATCGCCGGGGCGACGGCGACGGGCAAGACCGAGCTGGCGATCCGGCTCGCCGAATCGATCATCGCGAGCGGCCGGCACGCGGCGGTCATCTCGGCGGATTCGCGCCAGGTCTTCCGCGGCCTCGACATCGGCACGGCCAAGGTGGACCCCGCGGACCGGGCGCGCGTGCCGCATTTCGGCCTGGACCTGGCCGACCCGGACCAGCCGTTCAGCGTCGCGGACTTCGCGGCACACGCCCGCGGCGTCGTGGCCGACATGGCCCGCGACGGTGGCGTCGCGATCCTGGCCGGCGGCACGGGCCTCTACCTGCGCGCCGTCGGGCGCGGTCTCGACATGGACGCCCTGCCGAGCGACCCCGGCGTCCGCGCGCGGCTGGAAGCCGAGCTCATCGCCGACGGCCTGCTGGCTTCGCTGGCGCGACTCGAACACCTCGCCCCGGCGCTCGCGGCCGGCGTCGACGCGCGCAACCCGCGCAGGGTCGTCCGTGCCCTCGAGATCGCCG
>JANMBS010000362.1:0-2136 GCA_031360525.1 Thermomicrobiales bacterium | reverse complement strand
GAAGCGGCCGTTGCCGAGGTTGCGGATCTTGAGGTCGGCGGTCGCGCCCTTCTCGGCGACGACGTCGGTCACCACCCTTGACCCTGTGGCGTGGACGAAGCTGAGCCCGACCTTCGAACCGTAGCCGAGGTTGGCGGTGTGGATGACGTCGACCACGGCGAGCACGTAACCGCGGCGGCGGGACCGGATCAGGATCACGATCACCATGGCCAACCCGCCGACCAGCGCGATCCCGAGGGCCACCAGGATCGGCACGAGGATGGGCGTGCAGTCAAGGGCCGTCCCGCACGGCTTCACGCTGTCCGAGTTGGGTGACGGGTCGCTGGTGCCGATCGCGTTCTCGGCGACCGCGCGGCAGACGTAGTCGGTGCCGTTGGTCAGGCCCTTGACCTCGCCGGACGGATCGGTCCCCGCCGCGACGTCGATGCTGTTCGGCCACGTCGCGCCGCCGTCGCTCGAGCACTCGACGCGGAAGGCGAGGATGTCCCCCGGATCGTTGCCCGCGAGGCTCACGCGCACGGCCTGATTGAGTGCCGACACCGACGGCTTGCCGGGAGCTGCCGGTCGCCCGGTCGGGGCCACGGGCCCGCCTGCCGCGGTCCACGGACCCTCCGAGCGCGGCCCGACCGCCGCGACCTCGCACTGGTACTCGGTCCCGTTGGTCAGGCCCTCGACGACGGCCGTCCGGTCGAGCGAGACGCCCTCGGTCGATTCGATCCAGTCGCCCTCCCCGGCGCGGCAACGGACCCTGTAGTCGATGATCGGCGGCGTGCCGGCGGGGCGCGCGGCCCAGGTCACCTCGATCTTGCCGTCGCGGCCGATGACCTTGATGCCGGTCACTGCGGCGATGCTCGGCGGCGGGGTCGGTGCGGGCGTCGGCGGGAGGACGACCGTGAACGTGCAGGTGGCGTCCTGGAGCGCGACCGCGACGGCGTTCCCGGCCTCGTCGGCGGTCTGGAACACGGTCTGGGGCCAGTCGAACGTCGCGCCGCTGTCGCAGGCCGGCATGTCCTTGATGATCCGCATCCGGTTGAGCCCGGCCTCGAGCGCGGCCCGGTCCTTCTCTGCGAGACCCATCCCGACCGGCAGGATGGCGATCGGCGAGCGGCTCCCGAACAGTCGATCGAGCGTGGTCGGCACGCGGCTGGCGGGGACGCCCGCGACGTCGTGCTTGCCGTCGGTGAACAGGATCATGACCGGGCGGACGGCATCGGCCGGCAGGTGCTTTGCCGCCTTTTCGAGCGCCTGGACGTAGTTGGTATCGACGCCGATCCTCTTGGTGAGGGCTGGCGCGAGCCCCTTGCGGTATTCGCCCGCCAGCGCCCGCAGGCAGTCGGCGAACTTCCCGACGGCCGCCGAGTCGCCGAGCAGCTTCAGCTCGGCGCAGCCCTTGTAGTCGGCCGCCCTGGCCGCGAACTGGATGAGGCTGACGGTGGTGTCGCCCGCCACGAGGTCGGCCGTGGTTTCGTCGACGCGGGCGGCCATGCTCTCGAGCGCGGTCGCGAATCGGTCGCGGTTCGCCTTGTCGCGGAGGATCGAGGCCGAGAAGTCGAGGACCATCACGACCTCGGACTTGTCGGGCACCTCGGCGGCGCGGGCGGGGGCCGTCTGGCCCGCGCTGAACAGCAGGGAGCCGACGACCATCACGATCGCGGCGCGCATGGAAAGACCGAGGCGACTCATCTGACCTCTGTTATGACCCCGGCGATGTGCACTCAATTGCTGACGAATGTACTAGGTGCAACCGTGAGACGCTTGCCGCGTGATCGACACTTGGGTTTCGGCCGCGGCGATGGACCGGATGAGTCGACGGGAGACGGCACCGATGTGGGCGGGTCGGTGGTTGCGCCGCGTCGTCTGCTTCGCGCTGGTGGCGGTCGTCGCGGCGGGTCTGGGCGCCTCTGCGGTGCTAGCGGGGCCACCGCCCAAGGGGACGGTCGGGCCGCTGCTCGTGCTCGATCCAGTGAACGGGCGGGCGGCGGGGTCGATCACGGTCGATTACTGGTACGTGGATCCGATCGGGAACAAGTGCCCTTACACCTCCGTTGACATCAGTTGGGACGGAAAGGTCATCGTGTCCCTGCCGGTCGACGCCCTCGATCCGGCCGACCCGACGTACTGCCACCTAGCGCAGAC
>JANMBS010000351.1:0-4159 GCA_031360525.1 Thermomicrobiales bacterium | reverse complement strand
CCTGCCAGATGCCGATGTTGATGATCATCGCGCCGCCCCAGATCAGGGCGAGGATGTTGATCGGCATGCCCCAGCGGCCGAGGCTGAACCACGCCGGCTGGTGCGGCCAGCCACGCCGGCGCGCGACCAGCAGCCCGATGTTGCACAGGAAGTAGCTCAGGTAGATCAACCCGGTAGCCGCGATCGACAGCGTGATGCCACCGATCGGTCCGACGAGCAGGATCGGGATGGCGGCCAGGACGCCGACGGCGATCGCGGCGTTCGCCGGCGTCCGGAAGCGCTCGCTGACGTGGCCCCACGCCCGGCTCCCCGGGAGGTTCCCGTCGCGGCCCATCGAGAACATCATCCGGGTCGCTGCGCCTTGGATAGCGAGCGTGCAGACGAACACCGAGGCGAGGATGACGAACAGGTAGACCTCACCGACCGTGATGCCTCCGATCAACTCGGATGACAGGTTTTCGGTGATGGTCGTGGCGATCGGGAATGCACCGGCCAGGCCCGCGGCCATCGTTGCCGGGATGTCCTTGAGCGAGAGGATGATCGCCAGCAGGAAGACGACCCCGACGGCGCCGGAGATGAGCACCGACGACAGGACACCGCGCGGGGCCTGTCGGCTTGCGTCGATGGTCTCCTCGCCGAAAGTGCCCGCGGTGTCGAACCCGTACAGGATGAAGATCGACATGAAGAACGCCAGCGCGAAAGTCGCCAGCATGTTGCCGTTCTGGGCCTGCTCCGCGCCGAACGTCTGGGTCAGCACGTCGGGCGACTGGTGGTTCGCGAAGAACAGCAGGATGAGCGCGAAGACGAGCATGCCGAGGATCTCGGTGGCCACGCCGATGTTGTTGAGCGTCGCAACGAGGCGGACGCCGAACGCGTTGATGAGCGTCGTGATCACGAGCGTGGTGATGGCGATGAACGTGAACATGTCGCTGACGCCGAGCGGTGACGGGCTGGCCAGGAAGTCCTTTTGGCCCACGATCCCATCGACCACGAATGCCACGATGCAGGCGACGGCCGTGACCGTCACGACCTGGGCCCAGAAGTAGAACCAGCCGGTGAACCAGCCGAGGGTCCGGTGGGAGAGTCGCTTGGACCACTGGTAGATGGATCCGGCCACCGGGTAATGACTGGCGAGCTCGGCGAAGCCGAGGGCGACGACGAACTGCCCGGCGACGATGATCAGCCAGGTCCAGAACATCATCGGCCCGCCCAGGCCGATGCCGACGCCGAAGTTGCCGAACGACCCGGTCGAGACGCTGATGAAGCTGAACGCCAGGGCGAAGTTCGCGAGGAACCCGAGCGACCGGTTCAGCTGCGGTTTGATGCCCAGCGACTCCAGGTGCGCATCATCGCGCGCCGAGATGTCCTGGGCAGATTCACCTTGTCCCGCCACGAGATCTCCTCCTCCCACCACACCTCGCGGTGCGGGCTGCCATCTGGGGTTGACACATCGGGGAGCGTGGGACGCCGGGGACGATCGGGCACCGGATCCCTCTCGGGGCACGACCTGCCCGGGAGGATAGCACCGTGCCGGACGAGTCAAACGGCCGTTTCGAGCGACGATCGTTGGGGGGCCGGGTACGCCCGGCCGAACCGGGTTCAGCGCGCGGCGACGGCCCCGCGCAGCGCGTCCGGGATCGGCCGGTGAAGCTCGACCGGCTGGATGTACCTCTCGACCATCGGGCGAGAGTCGTTGACCCGCAGTTCGGTGAACAGGTAGGAGATCTTGCGGCGCTGGGCGGCCAGGATCTCGTCCTTCGACTCGAGCTCCCAGAGCCGGCGCTTGAACGGCCCTAGAGCCTTCTTGCGCGTGCTGTACACGAACTGCTGGTCGGTCTGGCCTGGCTTCCGCTCGTCGGCGCAGTTGGCGACGACCCACGCCTCGACCTCGCGGTGGAGCGATTCGGGGAAGGCGGGATGTTCGTAGACGGTGTTCTGGAAACCGGTCGCGAGGTGGATCTCGGCCGTCTCGACCGCCGGGAAGCGGTGGAACAGTTCGTCGGGGAGGGTCGATGCCCCGTGCTGGACCGCGCCGGCCAGCCCGTACTCGCGGGCCACGACGCCGAGATCGCGAAGGACTTCGAAGTCGAGCTTGACCTCCGCAACGCCACCGTCGGGGAGAGGGACACCGCCATGCGACGTTCCCGTCTGGACGCTGACCTTCGAGATGCCCGTGGCCCCAGGGGCCCGTGCCTCGAGTTCGCGGCGGTAGCCGTCGAGGTACGCCCGGAGTTCCTCGACCGTGGAGTTCTGGCTCCCGACCTCGCCGATCTCACCCCCGACGCTGATCGTGACCCCGTCGCTCTCGAGCGTCCGGATCAAGGCGGTCAGTTCCGCGGCGCGCAGGTAGTTCTGGCGCTGCTCCTCGTCGGCGTTCGGCTTCGACAGGTCGACGAGCGTCGAGGAGTCGATGTCGATGTTGCGATAGCCCGCATCGACCGCCAGCCGGCAGCCGCGCCGGATCTCCTCGGTCATCGCCTCGGGGTCGTCGGCGTACTTCTTGGCGTTGAACTGGTAGTGGTCACCCTGGATGAAGACCGGCCCCTGCCAGCCTGCCGCGATGGCACCGGCCAGGACCGAGGTCGCGTAGTCGATCGGCCGCTGGAACGAGTAGGTCTGCTCGCTGCGTGCCAGTTCGAGGATGACCGCGGCGACATCGGCCGCCGCGGCGGCTTCGTAGACGGTCCGCGCCATGTCGAAGGTCTGGGTGCGCAGGTTGAGCGCAGGGACCGTGAAGCCGGAGACCTCGCCCCGGGCGCGGGCGTCGTACAGCGCCTGGATGCTCGCAGATCGGGCACCGAGCGCCTGGCTCGCCTCCCAGACCAGCCATTGGGAAGCGGCGGTCGTGTCGTCGTCGGTCGAGAACGCCGCTGTCCAGGCCAGTTCCCGGATCCCCGTGTCGCGGAACGCCGCTTCGTCGTCGATGATGAGGCGCTCGCCGTCCAGGTGAGCGCGGCCTGCAAGGGCAGCGAGCAGTTCGGCGGGCGAGGTCGCGACGCTTGGCATCTGGCGGGGTCTCCTGGTGGCGTGAGACCCCATGGTAGCGACCCGGTCAGAAGGTCGGCTTGACCACCATCATGATCACGATCAGGACGATCATGACCGACAGGAACATGCCGCCCTGCTGCAGCTTTTTCGCCGTCTCGGCGATCTCCGGTGGCGGACCGGACGGTGTGCCGGCGGGCGCCGGTCCGGGCGGTGGCCCACCGGACGTCAGATGGACCAACTTCTCAGCATTCCTGGCCTGGACGAATGCGGCGAAGCTGATGGCGATCAGGTAAAGGATGATCCCGATGAGGAGCCACCGATAGGCCGCGTCCAGCGGGTTCGCCCCGAGGATCAGGATCAGGGCCACGCCGGTGACACCTTGGACGACCGCACCGGGGAGCACGAGGCGGCGCTCGATGAGCTCGATCACGACTGCCGCGAAGGGCCCATTCTGCGGGCTCTTCTGGGCCTGGCTGGCGATCATCGGGAAGGCGAAGGTTGGGCCGAAGACGATGATCGCGCCCACCACGTGCAGGAAAAGGAACAAAGGGAGCATCGGCAACCTCCATCGAGCGCGGCTACCGCTCCGGCCGGGTTCGGTCTGCATCGCGCCCCCGCAATGTTCGCCAGCCGTGCCTTGGTGGTCGGATGGTTTCGTCGGCGCCGGGTCCGCGCTATGAGACCCGCTTGGTGCGTCGGCTGACGAAGTCGACCAGCACGTACTCGCCGAGCCGCTCGGGCGTGGCGTAGAACGCCCGGCCACGGTTCATCCGGGTCATCAGCGCCACGAAGTCCGCCAGGGCCCGTGAGCGCTCGAGCATGAACGTGTTGATGGTGATGCCTTCCTTCGTGCAGCGCTGCACTTCGCGGAGGGTCTCCTGGATCGTCCGGCGCGTCGGCGGGTAGTTGAATTCGACCTGGCCGTTCTCGAAGTGGGCGGTCGGTTCGCCGTCGGTGATGACGACGATCTCCTTGTTGACCGCGGGATTGCGCTCGAGGATGCGGCGCGCCAGGGCCAGCCCGTGCTGGAGGTTGGTGCCGTACTCGTAGCCGTGCCAGGTCAGCTCGGCCAAGGCGCCCGGCCGGATCTCACGCGCGTAGTAGGCAAAGCCAATGACCGACAGGTGGTCGCGCGGGTACTGCGTCCGGATGAGCGTATCGAGCGCGACCG
>JANMBS010000350.1:0-4185 GCA_031360525.1 Thermomicrobiales bacterium | reverse complement strand
GCCGTGTGCGCGCGTCGGACGGATCGCCGAATCGCAGCGCATCGAGGACCGCGATCGGGCGCGCGCCCATCGTGAAGATGTCACGCAGGATCCCGCCGACGCCGGTCGCGGCGCCCTGGTACGGCTCGACCGCGGACGGGTGGTTGTGTGATTCGATCTTGAACGCGACGGCCAGCCCGTCGCCGATCGAGATGACCCCGGCGTTCTCGCCGGGGCCTGCGACGACGCCCACGCCAGCCGTCGGGAGTGTGCGCAGGAGCGGCTTCGAGCTCTTGTACGAGCAGTGCTCGCTCCACATCACGCTGAACATCGCCAGCTCGAGGTCATTCGGGTCGCGCCCACCGAGCCGGCCGCGGATCGCGTGCAGCTCCTCGTCGGTCACGCCGAGACGGTGGTGAAGCGGCTCCACGGGTCGCTCTGCCACGGTCATCGCGCGTCCACGGCCCCGGCGCCGGCCGTCTCCGCGATCCCGACCCGGACCGACCCGGCGGTCGCGGCGCGCGCCGCGCTGTCGACTAGCGAACGGATGATCGCGAAGCCATCCTCCGATCCGAGGATCGCCTCCGAGGCGCGCTCCGGATGGGGCATCAGGCCGGCCACGTTGCCGGCCGCGTTGAGGACGCCGGCGATGGCTCGGAGCGAGCCGTTCGGGTTGCCGGCGCTGTCCGGCGCGGCAGCGGCGCCCGCCGCGTCCACGTAGCGAAACAGGACCTGCCCGTCGCGCTCCAGCGCGTCCAGTGTCGCATCGGCGGCGTAGAACCGGCCCTCGCCGTGGGCGACCGGCATGCGCAGTGGCCGGCGCGCATCGAGCAGGTGTGTGAACGGGGTGTCGAGCCGCTCGGCAGCGATCATGACTTCCTGTCCGGCGAACCGCAGCGAGGCGTTGCGCAGGAGCGCGCCCGGCACCAGCCCGGCTTCGGCCAGGACCTGGAAGCCGTTGCAGATGCCGAGAACGAGGCCGCCGCCCGCGGCGAAGTCCGCGACCGCGTGCATGACCGGACTGAACCGGGCGATCACCCCGGCCCGCACGTAATCGCCGTACGCGAAGCCGCCCGGCAGGACGACCGCCGCGACCCCCTCGAGCGAGGCCTGCTCGTGCCACAGGACGACCGGTTCGGCACCGGCCAGGTCCAGGGCGTGGACCGTGTCGCGGTCGCAGTTGCTACCCGGGAAGACCACGACCCCGATGCGGACGGGCATCTCAGCGCTCCCCCGCTCCGGCCCCGACGGCCGACGAGGCGGCCGCGATCGGCTCGATCGCGTAGGCTTCGATGAGCGGGTTGGACAGCAGCTCGGAGGCGAGACGGTCGACCACGGCCCTGGCGGTCGCCTCGTCGGCCGCGTCCACCGTCAGCTCCGCGCGGCGACCGATCCGAACGGCGCTGACGCCGTCGATCCCGAGGTGGCCGAGGCTGCCCTCCACGGCCCGACCCTGCGGGTCGAGGATCCCGGGCTTCGGTGTGACGTTGACCGCGAACCGAAAGCTGGTCATAAGGCGATGACGTCCTCCTGGAGGTAGCGCGCGAAACTGGCGCCGGTGATCCGCTCGTAGGCCTCGATGTAGCGCGTCCGCGTGCCGTCGATGACGTCCTCCGGCAGCTCGGGTCCGGGTGCGGTCTTGTCCCACGGCTGGGTCTCCAGCCAGTCGCGCACGAACTGCTTGTCGAAGCTCGCCTGCGGCCGGCCCGGCTCGTACGATGCGGCATCCCAGAAGCGCGACGAATCCGGCGTCAGGGCCTCATCGATGAGGATCAGATGGTCCGCCAGCGGGTCCGCGAAGGACTCGTTGGAGGACCCAACGTCCGGCAACCCGATCCACTCCTCGGGGGGACCGGGGTCCGAGGACCGCAGCGGGTGCCCGGCGAGGCCGAACTCGAATTTCGTGTCGGCCAGCAGGATCCCGTGCCGTGCCGTCACCGCGGCGGCATAGCGATACAGACGCAGCGCCTGGTCGCGGATCGCCTCGGCGACCGGGCCGGCGGTCCGGGCGGTCGTGATCGGGCCAGCGGCGATGTGCTCGATCATGCCGTCGAAGCTGACGTTCTCGTCGTGCTCGCCGAGGTCGGCCTTGGTCGCGGGCGTGAAGATCGGCTCAGGGAGCTGGTCGCCTTCTCGCAGGCCGGGTGGGAGCGGGATGCCACAGACCGTGCCGCTCGCCCGGTATTCCTTCCAGCCGGATCCGGCGAGATAGCCCCGGACGACCGCCTCGATCCGGACGACGTGGGCCGGCCGGCAGACCATGATCCGGCCGCGGAGCTTTTCCAACGAGCCCACGTCGGCCGGCTCGTGGCCACCGGAACGCAGTTCCGTCGCGACGTAGTCGGCCAGGACCGTCGGGTCCGTGTCCAGGAGGTGGTTCGGCACCATCGTGGAGGTCTCGGCGAACCAGAACCGAGACAGGCCGGTCAGGACTCGCCCCTTGTCGGGGATCATCGACGGCAGCACGACATCGAACGCGCTGATCCGGTCGGAGGCCACCAGCAACAACCGGCCGTCGTTGAGCCGATGCAGGTCGCGGACCTTGCCGGAGCGCAGGTAGACGTCAGCCAGCATCCGGCACCGTCGCGGTCGTGGGGGACCGGGTCGCCAGGCCGTCGGCAAGGCCGTCCAGCCGGGCGATGACCTCCGGAACGTGGCGCAGGAACGTCGCGTCGTCGAAGCAGGCGTCGAGCTGCGCCAGCGAGAGGCGCTGTGCGACGGCCGGATCGACAGCCAGGAGGTCGCGCAGCGGCGACCGCTCGTCTGCCGCCCGGAGCGAGGCGCGCTGGACGATCGCGTAGGCATCCTCCCGGGACATCCCGCCGTCATCGACGAGCGCCACCAGCACATTGGAGGAGGCGTGCAGGCCGAGACCACGGGCGATGTTCTCGCGCATCCGCTCGGAACGAACCAGCAGCCCGTCGACCAAGCCGGTCATCCGGACGAGCATGTAGTCGAGGATGATCGTCGCGTCGGGCAGGATCACCCGCTCGGCGCTCGAATGGCTGATGTCGCGTTCGTGCCAGAGCGGCTGGTCCTCGAGCGCGGTGTGGGCGTAGCCGCGGAGCAGCCGAGCAAGGCCGGCGATCCGCTCGGACAGGATCGGGTTGCGCTTGTGCGGCATCGCCGACGAGCCCTTCTGGCCGGCCCGGAACGGCTCCTGGACCTCCCCGATCTCGGTGTGCTGGAGGTTGCGGATCTCGGTGGCGAAGCGTTCCAGCGAGCCGCCGACGACCGCGATCGACGTCACCAGCGCCGCGTGCCGGTCGCGCTGGACGATCTGGGTACTGACCGGGTCGGCGTGGAGCCCGAGGGCCGCCAGCACGTCCGCCTCGATCTCCGGTCCGAGATGGCTGTAGGTCCCGACCGGCCCGGAGATCTTGCCGGTCCCGATCTCGTCGACGGCAGTCGCCAGCCGGATCCGGCCCCGCTCGGTCTCGAACGCCCAGCCGGCGAGCTTGAGTCCGAAGGTCGTCGGTTCGGCGTGGACCGAGTGCGTGCGGCCCATCATCACCGTGGCGGCTTCTCCCCGCGCCCGTGCGATCAGCACGGCGAGCAGCCTGTCCAGGTCGAGCAGGAGTCGCTCCCCCGCCGCTCGCAGCTGGAGTGCCAGGCCCGTGTCAACGACATCGCTGCTGGTCAGCCCGAGGTGGAGATACCGGCCTTCGGCGCCGACCGATTCGGCGACCTGGCTGACGAAGGCGATGACGTCGTGGTCGGTCGTGCGCTCGATCTCGGTGATCCGGTCGACATCGATGTGGGAGCGCGTTTCGAGGGCCGCGAGCGCGTCCGGCGGGATCTGGCCGCGGGCGGCCTGGGCGTGCGCGACCGCGAGTTCGACGCGGAGCATGGCCTCGAACCTCGCGGCGTCGGTCCAGATCGCGCCCATCTCGGGGAGCGTGTAGCGCGGGATCATCGAGCGAAGGATCCAGTGGGCATGGGCGGCCGGAGATTCGCGCGACCGGCCGTCTCCCCGGCGGCGATGTCAGATCGGCGCTGGAGCCCCGCTGCGTGGATCAGGTCCGCCGCCGACGATGCCGCGCTGGCCGCCGTGGCCAGGTCCGGCCCCCGGCCCACGACCGACAGCACTCGCCCACCCGCGGTTCGGACCGCCCCGTCGCGGTCGTGCACCGTGCCCGAGTGAAAGACCAGGGCGCCGGTGGCCGCGGCCTCGTCGAGGCCGTCGATCTCGTCACCCGACCGGGG
>JANMBS010000366.1:0-6262 GCA_031360525.1 Thermomicrobiales bacterium | reverse complement strand
AGCGGTTCCACGAGTTCGACTGGCGGGTACGTCGGTGCAAACGAGCTGAACACCCCGACCACGGTCAGCTCCAGGTCGGCCGCATTCTCGAAGTCATCCGGGAAGATGCTGACCGGCAGGACATCACCCGGGCCGACTTCGAACGTGCGGGCGGTATCCATGTCGATGAGGACCCCGCCGGGTTGTCGGAGGAGGGCCTCGGCTCCCTCTCCGGCCACGATGACCGGAGGCGTATCGGCGGTGGCGAGGTACGACGTCAGGTCCAGGGCCAGCACCGTCTTCCTGTCGGCATCGAGACGAGCGGGCACGAGGCGGACAGGGCTGACCGACGCCACCTCCGGGCTGAGCGCCGGCAGGACGAGCCGCGGGTCGGCCGGCGTCAGGCGCAGGTCCGCGCCCATCGCTGCGCGGGCGTCCGTTTCCTTGGCCGCCTCATACGTGGCGTCGAACGTCAGGACCAGCGTCCCGAAGCCGATCGCCAGCGAGGCCAGCGAGAGCGCGACGGCGGTCCGCGCCGGGCGCCGTGCGAACCAGCGCATCGCGGCGCCGAGCATCGAGGAGAGCGGGCCAGCCCGTTCGGGCCGGGTGATCGCAGCGAGGGCGGCGAGGGCGAGGCGGATCAGGAGGAGTGTCACGCCGATCCACAGCAGGATCGGGGCGAGCATCACGTAGAACGAGAGGGCGAGAGCCGGGCCTTCGGCCAGGCTCGGCTGGAGTCCTCCGGCCGCTGTCGAGACGGCCAGGATCGCGACCCCGAGCAGGATCGCGACGATGTCCAGGCGCGCACGCCGCCACAGCGGCCTCCAACCGAGCTCGGTCAAGCGTCGCTGCTCGTTCTCATCGGCCTGCCGGCCGGCGCGGCGCAGCCGCACGATCCGCACGATGGTCAGGAGCACCCCCACGCCGAGCGCGAGCCCGAGCGACAGCGCCAGGCCCTCGCTCGAAACACCATTCCAGGCCAGACGACCGGTCGTCGCGGTGACGACCACGACCGCCACCGCGATGCCCAGCAGCGAACCGAGGAAGCCCGCGACGACCGCCCCGACCGCCGCGAGGCGCACGATCTGCCCGGTCGTGGCTCCGCGCAACCGAAGCAGCGATTCCTCGCGGCGCACCGCCTCGATCAATGTGGACACGACCGCCAGGCCGAGGGCGCCGGCCACGATGACACCCGGGATCCCGAGCAACATGAACAGGATCTTGGCGTTCGTCGCGTCAGCCTGGCTCGCGGCGAGCAGCTCGACCGCGTCGTCGGCCACCACGACCGGCTCACCAGCCACCCGGCTCAACTGACGCTGGAGCTGGCCGGACCAGACGGTCGCCTCGCCCGGGTCGGGGGGATACGCGGCGTGGTCGATCACCACGTGGCTTTCGACGGTCGCGGATGGCAGCTCACCGGCGCTCGGGTCGAACTGCGGCAGACCGCCGGCGGCCGCCCAGTCGCGGAGGACGGGCAGGATCTTCGCATCGAAAGTCGACCGATCGATCACCAGCGAGCGCGGGACACCCACCATGTCGCCCTGCACCTCGCCGAACGGGATGGCGAACCACGGCGTCGCCCCGCGCAGGTCGACCGTTCCACTGACAGGCATCGTGAGTCCCAGCGTCGGCGCATCGCCCGGCAGGTCGATGGTCACGTGGGAGGCGCGATCGAAGCCGGGACTCCGCAGCAGAGACTGGTCGAACAGCACGCCCCCCTCGAGACCCCCGCTCACGACGCGGACCCAAGGGTGATCCACGATATAGCCGGGGTCGACCGCGAACAGGCGGGCGGAGTACGCGTGCCCCGTCCCAGGGTCGACGACCACGTTCGCCGCCGCGAAGGGCTCGGCCGATCTGACCCCCGGGACCGTGCCGAGGCGTTCGCTGACGACTCCCATGTCGACGTCGAGTGACTTGCCGACCGCCCGCATCTCCACGAGGACCGGAGCGAGCGCAAGTGGTGTCATCGACTGGACGGCCTGGTCCACGTACAGCAGCGTCGATGCGAGGACCGCGACTGGGAAGGCCACGCCGAGGGCCTCGAGCAACGCACGGCGTGGGGCCCGGCGGATCGTCCGAAGAAGGAGCCAGGTGGTCATCCGACCGCCCGTCCAGCAGCGAGCGCGCCGAGCACCCGGTCGGGGACCGGCTCGTCCGCACCGACCCGACCGGAGTGGAGCGTGACGATCCGGTGGGCATGGGCGGCGATCTCGGGATCGTGCGTGACGAGCAGGACGCCGGCGCCGCCCTCGATGGCGGCCTCGACCAGGAGCCGGGTCACGGCCTGGGCGGTGACGGAGTCGAGACTGGCCGTCGGTTCATCGGCCAGCACGACCGCTGGCACATGGACGAGGGCGCGGGCGATCGAGACCCGCTGCTGCTCGCCACCGGACAACTGATCCGGCAGCTTTCGGGCATGCGCGGAGAGGCCGACACGGTCGAGGGCCGCGAGGGCGCGGCGGCCTCGTTCGACGGCATCGCCGCCATCTAACAGCAGCGGGATCTCGACGTTCTCTGCGGCCGTGGCCTGAGGCAGCAGCGCGAGGCCCTGGGGGATGAAGCCGCACGTCCGACGGAAGAACCGCGACCTGTCAGCTGCCGGGAGCGACTGCCAATCGGTGCCGACGAGACGGACGACGCCACGGTCGGCCACATCGAGACCACCGAGGAGAGCCAGCAGTGTGCTCTTGCCCGAGCCGCTCGGACCCATGACAGCGACGACCTCACCGGAACGAACCTGGATGGAGACGCCATCGAGGGCCCTCCGCGGTCCGCTCCCCGATGGATAGGTCCGGGACACGTCGATGGCTTCGACGACGACGGCGGCCTCAGCCATGAAGCACCACGCCATCGCGCATCACGAGCCGCCGGTCGGCCCGCTCGCCGACCCGGGCACTGTGGGTCACCGTCAGAACGGTCGTATTCGCCTTGGCCACCGCGGCCCCGATCAGGTCGAGGATCCCGGCGGCCGTCGCTTCGTCGAGTTCACCGGTCGGCTCGTCGGCCAGCAGCACGCTGGGTCGCGCTGCAAGCGCCACGGCCAACGCGGCTCGCTGGGCTTCGCCGCCGGATAGCTGGCTGACACGATGATCGGACAGGGCCGCGAGACCGACATCATCGAGAAGCTCCGCGACCCGGCGGCTGATCTCCTCGGGCGGCCGGCCGTCGAGCTGCAGAGGCAATGCCACGTTCTCGGCCACGTCGAGCAGCGGGTGGAGACTGTCGCGCTGGAGCACGACCCCGACGCGGCGGCGGCGCCATCGGGCACGCTCGACTCGTGTCAGGCGCGTCACGTCTTCGCCATCGATGAAGACGGCGCCTGCCGATGGATCGATGATGCCGGCGAGGGCGTGCAGCAGTGTGCTCTTGCCGCTCCCGGACGGTCCCATCACTGTCGTCCAGGTGCCCGGGTCCAGGCTGATGTCCGCACCGCGCAGAGCCACGGTCCGCATCGCGCCTTCGCCGTAGATGTGGTACAGGGCGCGCGCTTCGAGTGCGGGACCAGGGCCGCTGATCGCCATCAGGGGATCACTGCGTGGTCAGGATGGACGTGAGTTTTCGGATCTCGTGATGGCCACTCACCATACCGTCGGAGGCCACCAGGCCCACCCCGGGTGCGTAGGACTTGTGCTCGCTCTTGGACCGATCGAGCAGGTCGATGTCCTCGGTCACGACGACGTTCGCGAAGTCGCCGGCAGGCGTCGACTGCGCGGCGTCGATCTGGAGCACCGTCGCGTAGTCCTCAGCGATGCCCGGCCGATATTCCTGGCGGTACTCGTCGCCGACGGCAGGGCTCGCCTTCATGATGATCCCCGGGACCGCCCCATCGACGCCTGCGAGCCAGGTGCCCGCCGTGCTCGAGACCTTGCCGTCCGTGTACTCGGCGGTGTCTTCACCGAAATACCAGACGTTGCCGTCCTTGTCCTGCGCGTACCAGTCAGTGGTCTTCTCAACCAGGGCGGTCTGGCTGGTCGCCACGTCGCGGACCACGACGCACGGCACGCCCATGATCGTCTTGGTCTCCTTCGTGATCGTCATCTCGTCACGACGCTGGACCCCGTCGCGCGTCCCGTCGACGACGAGCGTCGTCCCGGGCTTGAGGGGGAAGTACGTGTTCGTGACCTCGGCCACGAAGTTCGCCGGATCGATGACGGGTGCATAGGGCGGAAGGCTCTTGTCGACCCGCACAGGGGATCCGGTCGACGGGCTGGACTCGGCGACGGAAGCACCGGCGCTGACGGCCGGAGAGAGCGGCGCGGAGGTTTGCGCAGCGGGGCTGCACGCGACCAGCAGCGCGACTGTCACAGCCAGGGCCGCCGCGAGCGAGACGGGCATCAGATGCCCTGAACGGTTGGCGTTCGACATATCGTGTGACCTCCGGGATCGGGGACCGATCAGCGCCTCCAGGGGGAGGTGCGGCGGAGTCTGCCAAAGCTATCCTGAGAAAGCCGTAAGAGCTCCGACGAGGAGAGCGGCAGCACGCGAAAGCGCATGCCGGGTGCAGCCATTGCCACTTAGGGATCTCTCAGAATGCTGCGAATACGCTGGAGGCGAGGTGGTCTGACCGTATGCGACTCCTGGTCGTCGAAGATTCTTCGAAGATGGCGAGCCTCCTCCGGCGTGGGCTCACGGAAGAGGGCTATGTCGTCGATGTCGTGTCGAACGGCGTCGATGCGGTCTGGCTCGCGGAAGAGGAATCGTTCGACGCGATCGTCCTCGACGTGGTCCTGCCGGACATCGACGGCTTCGAGGTCTGTCGCCGACTCCGGCGTGCCGGCCGGTGGGCTCCCCTGTTGATGCTCACAGCCCGCGACGATGTTTCCGACCGGGTTCTCGGGCTCGATGCCGGAGCGGACGACTACCTCACCAAGCCGTTCGCCTTCGAGGAACTGTTCGCTCGCGTTCGGTCGCTGGTCCGACGGGGTCCCATCGAGCGTCCGCCGGTCCTGCGGATCGGCGACCTCGCCCTGGATCCCGCCGCGCATTCGGTTCGCCGTGGCGACCATCCCATCCAGTTGACGCCGAAGGAGTTCGCGCTCCTGCGGTATCTCATGCAGCATCCCGGGGAGGCGCTCAGCCGCACGCAGTTACTGGAACACGTCTGGGACTTCGCGTTCCAGGGCGACCCGAACATCGTCGACGTCTACATCGGCTACCTGCGAGACAAGATCGATCGGCCGTTCGGGCACGCCTCGCTCGAAACCATCCGCGGTATCGGCTACCGGTTCCGCAACGAGGCGGCCGATGCGCCCCTCACTTAGGCTCCAGCTCACCCTGGCCTTCACGATCGCGATGGCATTGGTGCTCCTGGGGCTCGGGACGTACGCATACCTTCGCGTCAAGGACGATCTCCTGGCGTCGGTCGATGCCGGTCTGCGGTCGCGCGCGCAGGTGCTCGTGCATGCGACGTCCGGCAGCGCGGCAGGCGACGTGGTCGCCGCCAACGGCAGGTTGATCGATGCCGACGAAGCCTTCGCCCAAATCCTCGATGGATCCGGCGAGATCGTCGAGGCAAGCTCGGCCGTGTCGGACACGCCACTGCTGTCGGCGGGCGAGGTGGGAGCCTTGACCGAGCCATGGTTCCTGACCCGGGTGCTCGACCCACAGGACGACCCGGTCCGACTGCTGGTCGTGCCGGTCACGGGACCTCCTCTGCGGATCGTTGTCGTCGGCGCGACACTGGGCGACGTCATCGAGGCAAATCAGCAGCTCCTGCTGGTGCTGGCCACGATCGGGCCGCTGGCCATCCTGATCACGGCCGTTGCCGGCTGGCTCCTCGCCGGAGCCGCACTGCGGCCGGTCGAACAGATGCGGCGTGAGGCGGCCGCTGTCACTGCCTCCGAGCCGACCCGACGACTCCCGGTGCCGCGCACGGGTGACGAGCTGGCTCGTTTGGCCATGACGTTGAACACCATGCTGGACCGCCTCCAGGAGTCGTTGGAACGCGAGCGTCGGTTCGTGGACGACGCTAGTCACGAACTGCGGACGCCACTAGCCACGCTCCGCGGTGAGATCGATCTGGCCCTGAGTCGGCGGCGCGAGGCGTCGGACCTCGAGGCCTCGTTGCGGAGCGCCCAGGAGGACGTCGTCCGCCTCCAGCGCCTGGCGGAAGAGCTCCTCGTGATGGCGCGGATGCGGGGTGGCCGGATCCCCGTCCACAGGGTGGCGATCTCGCTCCAGGAATTGACGTCCAGGAGCGTGCGCTCCGTGCGGAGCCGGGAAGCCGCCGCCGGGGTCAGGATCGAGGTCGACGCGTCCGAGGACACGGTCGACGTCGACC
>JANMBS010000324.1:0-11087 GCA_031360525.1 Thermomicrobiales bacterium | reverse complement strand
CGGCGATGAGCAGGATCCCGTGCTGGCGGGTGATCTCTCGCAATCGCGGCAGGAACCCGGGCGGTGGGACGATGTAGCCACCCTCCCCAAGGACGGGCTCCACGATGATGGCCGCCACCCGGTCCTGGTAGATGAACTGGTGGAAGGTCAGGTCCAGCTGGGCCTCCCAGTCGCACGTGCAGGCCTCCGGCGAGTGCCCGCCACCCGGCGCCCGGTAGCAGTACGGGTAGGCCGTGTGGTAGATGCTGCCGGGTAGTGGTTCGAAGGCCGCCCGGTAGACGTCCTTGGCCGTGGTCAGGGCCATCGTCTGGGCTGTCCGGCCGTGGTAGCCGTAGCGGAAGGCCATGATCGCCGGCCGGCCTGTCGCCACCCGCGCGAGCTTGACCGCGGCCTCGACCGCCTCCGCCCCGGAGTTCGACAGGAACGCCTGCCACGGTCCGCCGGGCAGGACATGTTGGAGCCGCTCGTAGAGCCGCAGGCCGGGCTCGTGGTAGACGATGTTCTGCTGGCCGTGGATCAGTTTGGACGCCTGGGCCGCGATCGCGGCAGCGACCCGCGGATGGGCGTGACCGGTGTTGGTGACGCCGATCCCCGACGAATAGTCGAGGTAGCGCCGGCCATCCCGAGTGATCAGCCATGACCCCTCGCCGCGGTCGACGTCGAGGTTCGTGATCCTGCTCCAGACCGCCGGCACGACGCTGTGGTCCGGGAGCCCCATCGTGCCGGTGGACGTCGGGTCGGGCGCGGTATCGACCATGATCGGCTCCTCAGGTGCCTTCGATGGCGTGCTTGCGGGCGACCGCCTCGTCGCGCATCATCCGCCGCCGCGAGACCAGCGTGGAGATCGCGACGAGCCCGACCGCGGTCAGGAAGATGATCGTCCCGACCACGTTGACCTGGGGCGGGATCCCGATCCGCGCCTTGGCGTAGATGAACATCGGGAACGTCACGGTGCCGCCCGATGTGAAGTTGGTGATGACGAAATCGTCGATCGAGAGGCTGAACGCGAGCAGCGCGGCGGCCATGATGCCGGGCAGGATCAACGGGAAGGTCACCTTCCAGAACGTCGTGAGCTCGTTCGCACCGAGATCCATCGCCGCCTCCTCGAGGTGGGTCGGGAAGCCGGACAGCCGGGCGCGGACGGTGACCACCACGAAGCTGATGTTGAACATGATGTGGGCGATCAGGATGGTGATGAAGCTGAGCGGGAAGAACGGCTCCGCCCCGATCGCCACGAACAATGTCAGGAGCGAGGCGCCGAGGACGATCTCCGGCGTGGCCATCGGCAGGAAGATGAACAGGTTGGTGCTGCTCCGGCCGCGGAAGTCGTGGCGGGCGAGGGCCAGCGCGATGAGCGTCCCGAGCGTGGTCGCCACGGCGGTCGACGCGAACGCGATGCCGATGCTGATCGTGACCGCACTCTGGAGGCCCGGCACCGCGAAGATGTTCTGCCACGCATCGAGCGTGAACCCCTGCCACACGAAGTTGCTCTTGCCGGCCGGGTCGTTGAAGCTGAACAGCGCCATGACCGCGACCGGGAGCATCAGGTAGACGACCGCCAGGCCCGTGTAGATGAACAGCAGGTAGCGGTTCCAGAAGCGGACGAAGCGTTCGCTCAGCGTGCCCCGCGGGCGCACCCGGGACGTGGTCACGGCGACGGTGGCCATCAGACGCCGCCCGACAGTTCTTCGGTCCCGAGCAGACGCGCGTAGACCAGGACCGCGATCAGGATCCCGGCCATCAACAGGAAGCTCAGGGCGGACGCCGTCGGATAGTTGTTCTGGACCAGGAACTGGTTCTGGATGACGTTCCCGATCATGGTCGTCTCCGGGTTGCCGAGGAGTTCGGCGTTGACGTAGTCACCCATCGCGGGGATGAACGTCAGCAGCGACCCGGCGAAAACACCGGGCAACGAGAGCGGCAGGGTGATCCGGCGGAACGCCCCGATGCTCGAGGCGTACAGGTCCTCGGCGGCCTCGACGAGGCGCTTGTCGATCTTCTCGAGCGAGACGTAGATCGGCAGGGTCATGAACGGCAGGAAGTTGTAGGTGATGCCGAAGATCACCGCGACCGGCGTGGCCAGCACCCGGAACTCGTCCGGCAGAAGGCCCGCGCCCTTGAGCGGTCCGAACAGGATCCCGGTGTCACCGAGGATGATCTTCCACGACAGCGTCCGCAGCAGGAAGCTGGTGAAGAACGGGGCGACGACCAGGAACAGCAGCAGGTTCTTGTAGCGGCCACCGCGGAACGCGATCGTGTAGGCCAGCGGATAGGAGATCGCGAAAGTCAGGATCGTTGCGGCACCGCCGTACATGACGGAGCGGATGAATTGCGGCGCGAACCGTCCGAGCGCTTCGGCGTAATTGGAGACGTTCGAGAGCGAGAACTCGTAGCCGGTCTCGAGCGTTCCCGTCCACAGGGACGTGACGAACATCTGGACCCCGGGGACGACGTAGAAGACGGCCAGCCAGAGGAGGCCGGGGGCGAGCAGCAGATACGGGATGGCCCGCTTGTGCCGTCGCAGAAAGCCGCCCACGATCCCCCTCAGCCTCGCGATCCAGTGGTCCTGTCCGACCGTGGCCTCGTCCGCCGGATCAGCCCAGCCCGCTGACCGTGGCGAACTGGTCGTTGAAGTACTTCTCGTCGGCCTCGTTGAGGCCATTGAAGATGTGCAGCCGCGCCAGGATCTCCGCGGGCGGGAAGATCAAGGGATTGTTCGCCACGTCAGGGTTGTCGGCAAGCAGGACCTCGGCGGCGCCCTTGACCGGGCAGATGTAGTTCACGTACGCCTCGATCTGTGCGGCGATCGCGGGGTCATAGCAGAAGTCGATCATGACCTGCGCGGTATAGGCGTTCTTGGCGCCCTTGGGGATCATGCAGTTGTCGGTCCACAGCATCCCGCCCTGGCTCGCGACGGTGAATGCGAGCGATGGCTTGTCGGCGAGTGCCTGGACCATGTCGCCGGACCAGGCCATCGACAGCACCGCGTCGCCGGACTTGAGGTCCTCGGCGTAGGCGTTGCCCTTGAACGCTCGGATGATCCCGGCGTCCTTCGCCTTCTGGATCTCGGCGATGGCCGAGTCGCAGTCCGCCCGGGTCGCCTTCGCTGGATCGAGACCGAGCTTGAGCATCGTCAGCCCGATCGTGTCGCGCATCTCCGTGAGGTAGTCGACCTTGCCCTTGTAAGCGACATCCCAGAGGGCGTCAAGACTCGTCAGTTCGCCGGTCTTGGCCTTGTCGTAGCCAAGCCCGGTCATGCCGGACTGCCACGGCACGTGGTGGTCGTTGGTGGGATCCCAGGTCACGTCCTTGTAGACGTCCTGCAGATTCGCCGTGACGTTGGGCAGGTTGCCGAGGTCCATCTGCTCGACCCAGCCGAGCCGGATGAGGCGCGCCGCCATCCAGTCAGTGACCACGAACATGTCCCAACCGGTGTCGGAGCCGGCCGACAGCTGCGGCCGGATGGTCCCGATGAAGACGTCGTTGTCCTCGATGACTTCCTGATATTTGACCGTGGTCCCGTACTTCGCCTTGAAGTCCTCGAGCGTCTTGAACTTCGTCTCGTCCTTTGGATCGAGGTCCATGTAGTAGGTCCAGTTGGCCCAATTGAGCTCGGTCGCCATCGAGGGCTTGGGTGTCGGCTCGACGGACGCGCTCGGGGCGACCGAGCCGCCGACCGACGGGGCCGCCGCAGAGGGTGCGGTCGACGGGGCGGTCGAGGCACCGGACCGTCCGCAGGCGGCCAGGAAGACGGCAAAACCGGCCATCGCGCTGCCCTGCACGAACTGGCGACGTGACAGGTCACGACGATGGGGGGCTTGGTTCTCGCTCATGGGATCTCCTCGCGATCGTTCGGGTTTCGTTTGGGCGACGGGTCAGCTGGCTGCCGCCGCGACGGGTGCGCCGTCGTCGGCGACGACGAAGGTGTGGTCGGGGGACCAGGTCATCTGGACGGCTTCGCCTTGAGCCCAGAGCTCGGCCTTGGTGGCGCGCTCGACGTTCTGCTCGTAGACCATGATCTGGGCGCCTCCCCGCGCCTCGATCAGGTACTGCGTGCTCACGCCGAGGTACGAGGCGTCGCGGACGACGCCCGACATGTGGTTGTGCCCGGCTGGCGCCTCGACATCCGCCTCGTGCAGGCGGATCTTCTCCGGGCGGACACCGACACTGACGCTGGCCGTCTCGCCGACGAGTGCGCGCGGGGCACGGATGCGCGTGTCGTCCGCGAGGCGGACCGCGGCGTAGGTGCCGTCGTTACCCTCCACCGCACCGGGCAGCAGGTTGCTGACGCCAAGGAAGCCGGCGACGAAGCGCGTCATCGGGCGTTCGTACAAGGCCTCCGGCTCGCCGAGCTGCTCGTAGCGACCCTTGTTCATGACCGCGATGCGATCGGACATCGTCATCGCCTCTTCCTGGTCGTGGGTCACATAGATGAACGTGATCCCAACCTCCTGCTGGATCCGCTTGAGCTCGACCTGCATCTGCTTGCGCAGCTTGAGGTCGAGCGCACCCAGCGGCTCATCGAGGAGAAGGACGGCGGGCTTGTTGATCAGGGCCCGGGCCAGCGCCACGCGCTGCGCCTGGCCGCCGGAGATCTGGGTCGGGCGCCGGATCTCGAAGCCGGACAGTTCGACCAGCTTCAGCATGTCCGTGACCCGGCTCTTGACCTCGGCATCCTTGATGCCCTTGCGGCGCAGGCCGAATGCGACGTTCTCGTAGATCGTCAGATGCGGGAAGAGCGCGTAGTTCTGGAAGACCGTATTGACGTTGCGCTTGTAGGGCGGAAGCCACGTCACGTCCTGGCCCTGGAGTTCGATGACGCCCGATGTCGGCGCCTCGAAGCCGCCGATCATCCGGAGGGTCGTCGTCTTGCCACAGCCGGAAGGGCCGAGCAGACTGAAAAACTCCCCGCCGCGGACCTCGAGGTTGATGTGATCGACGACGACTGCTTCGCCGAATTGCTTGACCACATCGACGAGCTTGACGTCGACCGTCGGCACGTTTTCGCACGACTCCTGTCATGTGACGCGGCCGCACATTCGCGCGCACCGGGTCCGGCGAGGATATGGGCGTGGAGGATGGGGTGTCAACCACACGACCCTCAGCGCCGCAGCCACGCCGGACGTGCGAGATTCGTCGCGTTCGACCACCGGATCGACGGAATCCGTCATCACGCGATGCTGGCCGGACCGACGGCCGCGTTGCGGGCGAGCGCGCGGTACGATATCGACACTTTCGACGTCAGAACACGCGGCTCGCTCCGTCTTGTGAGGGACCACCACCGATGCCCAGCCTGACCCACGACGCCGTCATCGAGGCGATGCGTACCGTCCAGGAGCCCGAGCTCGGGCGCGACCTGATCGCCCTCGACATGGTCAAGAACGTCGTGATCGACGGCTCCGCCCTGTCGCTGACGATCGAACTGACGACGCCCGCCTGCCCGCTCAAGGACGAGATCGAGCGGACGACGAACGCGGCGCTCCGGTCGATCGGCGCGACGGCGGTCGACATCACCTGGGGGGCGATGGTCCGCCGCGCGCAGCCGCGCCAGGCGGAGCAGCTCGTGCCCGGGGTCAAGAACATCATCGCCGTGGCGTCCGGCAAGGGCGGTGTAGGCAAGAGCACCGTCAGCGTCAACCTCGCGGTCGCCCTGGCACAGGCGGGCGCATCAGTCGGTCTCCTCGACGCCGACATCACCGGCCCGAACATCCCGCTGATGATGGGCCTGGAGGGCCAGCCGAAGGCGAGCGCCAACAACAAGATCACGCCGCTCGAGCGCTACGGGGTCAAGGCCATCTCGATCCAGTTCTTCGTGCCGGAGGGCCAGCCGATCGTCTGGCGCGGGCCGCTCGTCGGTGGCGCGATCCAGCAGTTCCTGCGCGACGTCGACTGGGGTGACCTCGACTACCTTGTCATCGACCTTCCGCCGGGAACCTCCGATGCCCAACTGACGCTGGCCCAGGCGGTCCCGATCTCCGGGGCCGTGCTGGTCACGACGCCACAGGAGGTCTCCCTGGCCGACGTCGGCAAGGCGCTCGCGATGTTCCAGCGCATGAGTGTGCCGGTCCTCGGCCTGGTCGAGAACATGACCGCCTTCGTCTGTCCCCATTGCAACGAGGTCACGGAGCTGTTCGGGCGAGGCGGCGGGGAGCGCTTTGCGGCCGCCCACGACCTCGAGTACCTCGGTGGGATCCCGCTCGACATCACGGTTCGCCAGGGTGGCGATGTCGGGGTCCCGGCGGTCGCCCAGCGCGAACCCGGGCCCGCGGCGCGCGCGATGACCGCGATCGCCCAAGCCGTCGCCGCCCGAATGAGCGTTCGTGCCGCACAGGCCGCCGCACAACCGGTCCTCACCATCTCCTGAAACGAGGCCGGCGCGGCGCCCTGGGACGGCTAGACTGGGCGCCCCTGCAGCGGAGAGGAACCGTCGTGCAGTGCCCGTCCTGCGGAGCTCGATCGAACCGGCGCGCCCGATTCTGCGATCAGTGCGGCGCCCAACTCGCTCCGTCCCGGGCTGCCCCCGTCGCTGACCAACCTGCCACGGTTGAGGTCGGCGACCGGCGCGTCGTGACCGCGCTCTTCGCCGATCTCGTCGACTACGTGCGGATGCTCGCCGAGCACGATCCCGAGGAGGTCCGTATTCGGGTCGGCACAGCGTTGGGCCGGATGGGTGAGGCCATCGAGCGCCTCGGTGGGACTCGCGAGAAGTTCATCGGTGACGCCGTTTTCGCGGTCTTCGGCTGGCCGCGTGCCCACGACGACGACGCTGTCCGGGCGGCAGTCGCCGCGCTCGAGATCCGGGCGATGCTCCTCGAGCCGGACGACAGCGGGGAGCCGCTCGAGGTCCGCATCGGCCTCGCGACCGGCGAAGTGGTGGCCGCCGCTCGTGGCGACGGGACCGGGGACCTGTCCGTGACCGGCGAGGCGATCACCACCGCGGCGAGGATCCAGGTTCTTGCCCGACCGGGCGAGATCCTGCTCGACGAGGCGACGGTGCGCGGTGGTCGCGACCGGCTGGCCGTGGAAGACCGAGGTTCCGTGGTGCTTCGGGGGCAGTCGTCGGTGGTGCGTCTCTTCTCGCTGACCGGGGGATCCGGGCTGACCGGTCTCACGCCGCGTCGGGGGGCCCCCGAGAACCCGCTCGTCGGGCGCGCCACGGAGGTGGGCCGCCTGCGGCGCGCATTCAAACGGGCCCGCCGGTCCGGCCGCGGGGCGGTCATCCTGGTCACCGGCGAGGCCGGCATGGGCAAGTCCCGCCTCGTGGCCGAGCTCGAGGGAGAGGCACGCGACCTCGGCTATGCATGGGCCTGGACCGAGAGCGTGTCGTACGGGCGCGGCGAGCCATACCGTTTCGCGCGGCTGTTCGCACAGGTCATCGCCGACGAGCATGGGGTCGACTCGGGCAGCTATGCCCGCCAACTCCTGTTCACGCCGGGCACCGATGAAGCGGCTTTGCGGCGCTACGGCGGCGCGATCGCGGCCGTCGCTCGCGACGCGTCGTTCTCCGGCTGGGAGGCAGAGGCGGCCAACGTCCCCGATGACCCGGTGGAGACCGCGGCGATCCTGTCCGAGGTGGCGGCCGAGTACGTCAAACGCGTCCTCGACACCGACGGACCACGGGTCGTCGTTCTCGACGACCTGCAGTGGCTGGACGCGTCGAGCACCGGCATGGTCGAGCTCCTCATCGGCATGGCCGCCGTCCGCCCGCTGATCGTGCTGGCGACGACGCGTCCGGGCTTCGTCCCGAGCTGGGCTGCCCTCGACCACGTGGAACGGATGAACCTGCGCGGGTTGGCACCGGCCGAGAGCGCGCAGCTGGCCACGATGATCGCCCGCGCCGCCCTCGACGCCGGCGATGCCCGGCGCATCCACGAACGCACCCAGGGCAACCCGCTGTTCATCGGCGAGACCGTCCGAGCCTCGATCGAGGACGGCACCCTCGAGTTGCGGGACGCGCGGATGGTGCTCGTCGAACCGGGTGCGCCACGTCTCCCGCTGACCCTCCGTGCCGTCCTCGGCGCCAGGCTCGACGGTCTCGACGAGTCGGCACGAGACGTCCTGAGCGTCGCATCCGTGGTTGGCATCGGGTTTCGGCTCACCGAACTCGAGGATCTGCTCGGGAAGCCGATCGCCCCCGGCATGCTCGACCGGCTGGTCGACGCCGCGCTGATCGTCCCAGCCACCGGAACCGGAAAGTGGCGGTTCAGCCACCCGCTCGTCCATGAGACGGCGTACGCGGGAATGCTGGCCTCCCGCCGGCGACGTCTCCACGCCCGACTGGCCGATCGCCTGGAGGCAGGCCCGCCGCCAGTCTCCGTCGAGAGGCTTGCGGTGCACCGGGCGGCCGCCGGCGATGCCGCCAGGGCCGTCCCGCTACTCGTCGAGGCCGCGACGGCCGCCATCGCGGTCGGCGCTCCCGACGAGGCCGCGGGCTTCTGGCGCAACGCGGCGGCTCTGGCCACCGAGCCGGCGGACATCGCGCGACTGAGGGCGGCCGCCGACGCCGCGCTCGAGGCCGCGAGAGGCTAGGACGCGGAACCGACGGCGCCGACCGCACCGATCGCGCTGACGACCCGGGCGCGTGGCGACACGGTCACGATCAGGCCCTGGACTGCCGGGTTGATCCACGGCCCAGCGACCGCGCACAGCCGCTCCAGTTCCGCCTGCCGATCCGGGGCGAAGTGGACGAGGCGTGCGGCGCCGGCCTGGGCGGTCCTGGCCATCGCGATGGCCTCGGCGGCGGTCAGGTGGCCCCGCTCGGCGTCGTCGTCCCCCTCGTCGCGGAGCGTCGCCTCGACCAGCAGGAGGTCGGCACCGCGCGCGAACTCGATCATCGTGTCGCTTGGCCCGGTGTCACCGGTGTACACGACGCGTGCGCCATCGGGTGCCTCGATCGAGATGCCCCAGGCCGGAACGTAGTGGCGCCCCGGCGCGAAGCGGACCGTCAGGGGCCCGATCATGATGGCGGAGGCCGGATCGTACTCATCGATGGCGTAGGCGGCGTCGAAGAAGCTCCGTCGTTCCGAGATCGCCGAGGCGAGGTCATCGAGCTGCCTCCGGCCGCCGGGCGGGAGGTGGACCGGGAGCCGTGACGCCGCAGCACCCGCCCACGGGAAGAGGTAGCGCACCCCCACCAGGTCGAGGAAATGGTCTGCGTGCATGTGCCCGATGACCACCCCGGCCAGTCGCCGCGGGTCGGCGACGCGCCCAAGATGGCCGGCCACGCCGTGTCCCACGTCGAGGAGGACGGCGATGTCATCCCATTCGACCAGGAAGCCCGCCGACGGGGCGTCCGGGTGAGGGAGCGCGGTGCTGCATCCGAGCACGGTCAAACGAAGGCGGCCCGGCACAGCGGTCATCGGCGCATCGTAGGCTCGCACGACGACCCGGGCCGCCCGTCGGCCGACGCCGATCCTGTCATCGCGGCGACATCTTGCGACCCCTCTGGACCGGCACCAGCGAGGCGGTACGATGCGCCCATATGCGGTCACTCCATCCGCTGGTCGCGTCCCTGGCCCGGATCCCGTTCTTCGCCGGGCTCGATGACGACGCCCTCGAGCGCGTCGCGGCCGGGACACGGACGCGTCGGTTCCGTCGCGGCGAGGTCATCTTCCATGCCGGCGACCCGGGCGACGCCCTGTTCATCCTCGTCTCTGGCGAGGTGAAGATCGCTCTGCCGTCGGAGACCGGCGACGAGGCGATCATCGCGACTCTGCGCCCGGGCGACGTCTTTGGCGAGCTCGCACTGCTCGACGGTGCGGCGCGATCGGCGACGGCATCGGCATTGTCGGCAACGGAAGCCGTCGTCCTGCCGCGCGACCGCTTCCGCGAGTTGATCGCCACCGAACCCATCGTCCGCGATGCCCTTCTCGCGTCGTTGGCGGCCGAGCTGCGGCGCCTCACCGTCCATGTCGAGGAGCTCCATTTCCTCGACATGACCGGGCGCGTGGCGGCGCACCTCGTGCGGCTCGCGCAAGAATCCGGCCCCGCCGCCGACGATGGCACGATTCGGCTGCGTTCGTCGCTCACCCAGGGAGAGCTCGCCTCGATGGTCGGCTGCACGCGGCAGAGCGTGAACAAGCTGCTCGGTCAGTTCTCCGACGAGGGCATGGTCCAGCTCGACCGTGAGGGGATCGCGGTCACGGACCTGCCCGGGCTGGTGGAGGCCTCGCGCCGCTAGGTCAGGCCGCGGCCATCAGCCCATCTCGTCGGGTGCGTCCGGGTCGCGCAGCGTCTCGAGCAGGACCGCCGCCGCAGCGAGGGCGGCCCTTGAGCGGCCCATCGAGCCAGTCAGGAAGACAAGTCGCCGGACCCGACGCTCGCCGAGGGGCGTGACGATGGCGATCACGACCGCCGTGTCGCCGGTCCGTGGCCGCGCCCGGATGGCGATGCCGACTTCAGCTCCGCCAAGCTCACAGGCCCGCCGTGCCAAGACCCCGAGGCCATCGAGGCCCTCGATACCCTCGTCGCCATGCGCCTCTGCCGCGGGTGACTCGGGCGCGATCGATTCGTCGAAGCGGAGCCACGGTTCGTCGCCGAGCAGGGCGTCGAAACTCCCCCCGGTCCCGATCTCCACGACCGCCAGGGTCCAGCCGAGCTCGCCCAGTCGTGCGCCGATCGCCTGGCTCCAGGTGGTCTCGCCGGTGGCCCAGATGTGGTCGCCGAGGTGGTCCAGGACGACCGCGGCGGCGGCCTCCACAAGCGCGTCGGCTGTCCGGCCGCCCTCGGCAACGGCCGAGATGCGGATGTCGACGGCTTCGACCCGCGCATAGGTCGCGACGATCGGGTTGGTGGCCCGCAGGAGCGTGTCGCCGAGCCGCTCCGCGACCTGAGATTCGCCGATGCCCGCCAAGCGGTACGTCCGCGAAGCGACCTCGGCACCGAGGCCTGCCTTCTGGAGGCGTGGCAGGACGTGATCGGCCCACATCGGACGCATCTCGCGCGGGGGACCGGGGAGGGCCACGATGACCCGGCCATCCGGCCGCTCGACGAACCAGCCCGGCGCCGTCCCGTTCGGGTTGGGGAGGGCTGCGGCCGAGGGGATCAACCACGCCTGTTTGAGGTTGAGTTCCGGGAACGGCATCCGG
>JANMBS010000306.1:0-21447 GCA_031360525.1 Thermomicrobiales bacterium | reverse complement strand
CTCTGCGGTCTAGAGGCTCAGTAGAGCATCGTCGTCCCGCTGGCAAAGACGAAGTGGAAGGCCGCGGGCGGGAGCGGAACGTCCGGCAACAGCTCGACGGCTTCGGCGTGCCGGGTGACGTCGCCGCCGATCGACTCGACGAGGCGGAGGATCACCCCGGTCTCGCGATCGACCGCGATCGAGATGTGGAAATCCGGCCGGTCGCCGGGAAGCTCGGTCGTGCGCGGGTGGTCGCACTCGAGGGTGATCGCCTCGCGACCCGCGACGACGGCGGTCCCGCTGACCATGCAGCGTCCGGTCGACAGCACGTTCTGGCAGTAGCCGGCCGGGTGGACGAACGTGTCGGGCAGGGTCTCCATCGGCAGGGCTGTGATCGGCTCGTAGACCTTTGACGTTCCCGGCAGGTCCGGATCGTCCAGGCCGCGCGGTCGATTGCGGACCGGACGCTGGGTGCCCAGTCCGTGTGCGCTGGCGTATGTCCGCACGATCTCACCGTCGGAGATCCAGACCTCGTACTCGGCCCTCGCCGCATCGGTCGCGCGGGTCGTCGTGACCCTCGCGTCGCCGGGATGGCGCAGGACCGTGTCCATCGCGACGACGTCCTCGCCACGGGCCGTCTGGGCGCGCTCCTCGATACGCAGCCGCAGCGTCTCGAAGCGGAGCTCGGCATCCCGCATGAAGTCGAAAAGTTCGGCGACCGTGGGCAGGTGCTCGGGAAGGGCGCCGACCTCCGGGAGTCGCCGCCCATTCGGCCGGATGGGGACGACGGCGGCGCGATCCCAGAGTCGGGTGTCGGTCATCGGCGGATTGTACCGGCCGCCCCGCCCCGCCGCGCTTGACAACCGACAGCTACCGGCGTATATCTCGTGATGCGATATAACGAGAGACGTTATAGCGCTCACCGACACAGGGAGGCCAGAGCCATGCCGTCCACATCGCCCACGTCCCGCACGCCGGCGGTCCGCCGAGCCATCGCCTTGGTCGCCGGGGTCGCCCTAGCGTTGCTGTTCGCGGCGTCGGTCACCGCCGGCCTGGAGGGGCCCCGCCATGCGCGCGGGACATTCATCGACGCATCCGGTGCGGTGATCGGGTGGGTCCACCTGACGCAGGACGGACGCGGGATCGTGCACGTGAACGTCCAGGTCGACGGTCTCTCGTCCGGGCTGCACGGGATCCACCTGCACGCGGTCGGGTCGTGTGTGGCTCCGACCTTCGCAAGCGCCGCCGGTCATTACAACCCGCTGAGCCACGAGCACGGCCTCGAGAACGCGAACGGACCGCACGCCGGCGACCTGCCGAACCTCGTGGCCGACGCGAGCGGCCGCGGCCGGCTCCAAACGAAGACCGACCGGGTCACCCTGAGCGCCGGTGCGACCACGCTCCTCGATGGCGACGGATCCGCCTTCATCATCCATGCCAACCCTGACGACCAGGTTACCAACGCCGGCAACGGCGGGAGTGGCCCCCGGATCGCCTGTGCCGTCGTCGTCGCCACCGAATGACCCCACCCCCCGGCTCGCGGCGTCCCGGGCTTGACGCCGCCGCCGGGCAGTGATTATATCGCCGTACGATATAGCCGAGCGTCCCCGCGGAGGCCAGCGTCCATGACCAACGAGATGCCCGAACTCGGTCGATTCGCCGAGCCATCCCTGTACATCCTCGTCTCATTGAGCGAGGGCCCAAAGCACGGTTACGCGATCATGGCCGACGTCGAACGCATCACTGGGGCGCCGCTGGGGCCGGGCACGCTCTACGGAGCGCTCGCCCGGCTCGAGCGGCGGGGCCTCATCGAGCCGCTCGCCCCGGTGGAGCGGCGACGGCCGTACCGGATCACCGGCCAGGGCGCCACCATCCTGCGCGGCCAGCTCGAGCAGATGCGCGGCCTTGCCCGGGCCGGCCTCGAACGGCTGGGGGACCAGGGCACGTGATGCCGCTCGCTGCCCCGGTCGAGGCGCTCGGTCCGAGACACTGACCGATGTCCGCCGATCCCGGGTCGCGTCCGCCCGGCGAAGTGCTTCTCGCGCCGTCGCTCAAGGCGCGCCGGGCGATCCAGGCGGACGGCTTCTCGCGACGAACCCTGATCCGCCGCGCACTGGGGGTGGGCGCCGCACTGCTCGCGATCGAGTGGCTCGGTGGATCCCTCGCCTTCGCCTGGTCAGCTGGATCGGCGGTGGCTCCCCGCGTGCGGGTCGGGACCCTGGACGACCTCGTCCTGACAAACCCGGACATCCCGGTCCGCGAGGGATTCCCGACCTACCTGCCTGCCGCGCGCGCATTCGTCGTCCTGATGGACCCCGGGATCGGCCGATTCGAGACCGGCAGCGACGCGACCGGTGACGGCACGGCGCTCAACGTCCGGGCGCTCTCGCAACGATGCCCGCACCTCGGTTGCCGCCCCAATCCCTGCCTCGAGGATTTCTGGTTCCGCTGCCCCTGCCACCAGTCGCGCTACGACCGGCTGGGGACGAAGGCCGAAGGGGAACTGTTCGGCCCGGCGCCGCGCGGGATGGATCGGTACGCGGTGGAGGTCGATGCGGACGGGGTCCTGACCATCGATACCGCCGTCATCACGCTCGGCCCGCTCCCCGTCGCGCTTGGCGACCCGGGTATCATCCCGCCACGCGTCGAAGGAGGTTGCACGTGACAGGCGTGCTGCGGCTCTACCCGCGCTGGTGGCGCCGCCGATACGGCGATGAGATGCGCGCGATGCTCGAACTGGTGGCCCCGCGCCGGGGCGACCGTCGGGACTTGGTTCGTGGCGCGCTCGACGCGTGGCTCCATCCGCCCGAGCCGTCGCACCTGCCGGCCCTCTCGGCCCTGCTCGGTGGCGGGATCTGGACGATGATCGCGGCCCGAGTCGCTAGCCAGTCTGTCCAGCCGGACTGGCCGGGCTACCTCATCGAGGTCGTCCCGCTGGCACTGGTGTCGGCGGTCTTCCTGCTCGTTGCGGTGATCGGCATCGCGCTCCGCGCCGCCGACGCGCACGGTCGCTCGACCGGACTGGCCATCGTGGCCGCGATCGTCGCTTACGGGGCGTGGATCGTCGCGATGGCCGGGACCGTCGCGGGTGCGGGAGATCCAGTCGTGTTGTGGGCCACCCAAACGGTCGCCATGGTCGCGACCGCCGGTGTCGGCTTGCTCGTCCGGTCCGCCGACGTGCGCTTGGGCTCGCTGGTCGTCCTGGCGGCCGCCGCGATGCTGCTGCCGTGGCACGGTGCGTGGCTCGCCTTCGGGACGTGCTGGACGGCCATCGGGCTGGTCATCCTCGTCGCCCGCTCCCTCTGGTTCGACGAGCGCCGCCGCCTGTCGTGATCGGGACCGAGGTGGCTCGTCGGACCTGAAGCACCGGCGCGAGTGCCCCGTCAGCCGCCGGCCGGACCTCCGCCCAGGCCGGGCTCGGTCATCGAGGCCGGGTCGAGGAGCCGATCGAGGTCCGCAGGGTTCATCCCGCGCTCGAGCGCCAGCTCGCGGATCGTCCGCCCGGACGCGAAGGCGTCCTTGGCGAGCTTCGCCGCGGCGTCGTAGCCGATCACGGGGGCGAGTGCTGTCGCGAGCATCAAACCCTGCTCGACCAGGTGCGGGCCGCGGTCGGTGGCGGTCAGCCCCTCGATCGCGCGGGTGCTGAAGTTGGTTGTGGCCGCGGCGAGCAGCGTGATCGATTCGAGAAGCGCGACCGCCGTCACCGGCAGCATCACGTTGAGTTCGAGAAAGCTCCCGGTCTGGCCGAAGGCGATGGTCGCGTCATTGCCGACGACCCTGGCCACGACCATCGTCAGGCTCTCGACGATGACCGGGTTCACCTTGCCCGGCATGATGCTTGACCCGGGCTGCGTCTCGGGGAGCGCCAGTTCCCCGATCCCGGCCCGCGGGCCCATTCCCATCAGCCGCACGTCCGAGGCGATCTTCCACAGGCTCAGCGCGATGGTCCTGATGGCGCCGTGCGCGGCGATCGCGGCATCGAGCGTCGCCTGGGCGTGGAAATGGTTCGCGGCCTCGCGGACGGTCAGCCCCGTCAATCCCGACAGCCGGGCGCACGTCCGGAATGCGTACTCAGGATGTGCGTTGATCCCGGTCCCCACCGCGGTCCCGCCGAGCGGGACCGCGAGCAGCTCGGCCTGCGCCGTCCGTGCTCGCCGGATCGACTCCTCGACCTGGCCGGCGTAGCCACGGAACTCCTGGCCGAGCCGGATCGGCGTGGCGTCCTGGAGGTGGGTGCGGCCGGTCTTGACCACCGGCCAGAATGCCTGCTCCTTGGCCACCAGCGCGGTGTGGAGGCGCTCGAGGGCGGGCAACAGGTCTTCCTCGATGGCGATCGCCGCGGACAGCTGGAGCGCCGTCGGGATGACGTCGTTCGAGCTCTGGCAGCGATTGACGTCGTCGTTGGGATGGACCGTCCGGCCGTCGCGCAGGCGTTTCGTGGCGAGGTGGGCCACGACCTCGTTCATGTTCGTATTGGTCGAGGTCGCGGAGCCCGTCTGGTAGATGTCGATCGGGAACTGCTCGTCGTGGTCGCCGTCGGCGACCGATGCGGCGGCGGCGGCGATCGCGTTCGCGACGTCAGGGTCGAGCAGCCCGAGCTCGGCGTTGGTCTGCGCCGCAGCGAGCTTGACCAGGGCCAACGCGCGCAGGAAGCGACGCGGCATCCGCTCGCCCGAGATCGGGAAGTTGAGGACGGCCCGCTGGGTCGAGGCGCCGTACAGCGCATCTGCCGGGACCTCCATCTCGCCCATCGAATCACGCTCGATGCGGGTGGCCTTCTTGGCGTCGGTCGTGCCCATCGGGGCGATTGTAGGGCCGGGCGCGGCTCGAGCGCCGCTACCGCGGGTCACGGCTGGTCGATCGGTTTGACGCTGGTGATCACGAATCGCGCGCGACATGCCTTGATGGACTCTGCGGCGGAGACCCCTTTTTCTCGGCACGACTTTGACCGTGGGTCGTCGAAGTGTCCGGTGACCTCGATCGCGGCCAGATCCGGGATCGTCTTCGAGCGGGGTCCGGACGGCTCGAACGCGACCGGCAGGAAGACGACGTCCTGCGGCCTTCCGGCCAGCGGCAGCAGCGGCCGGCAGCAGGAGGTCTCGTCCGCCAGCCACCCGGGCCTCGCGGGAAAGGCTGCCGTCCCTGGGTCGAGGAATCCGCCCAGGTACCCGCGCAGCGCCAGGTCGTGTCGGGCGAAGCAGGCGACCCGCTCCTCGGGCGTCATCTCCGCGACATCGACCAGGGTCACGACGGCCGAAGGGCACGGATGGGCCGCCACCGTCGGCGTCGGTCCGGCAGGCTGCTCGGGAGCCGGATCCGTCCAGAGCGCCGCCGACCACGTCGACGACGGGTCCTGGTTCGGGAAGTCGCCGACTACGACCAGCCCGCGGCTCGTCGCGGCCACATCGGTCGGTTCGAACTCGCCTTCGGGACCGGCCAACCCTGGGCTGTCCACGAGCGTCCACGCGCGCCCATCGCTCGAGATCCAGACCCCGACCACGCCGTTCGGGCTCGGGCCGATCGCGATCAGGCGATCGACCGTCGCGGTGATCGCCACGAGGGTCACGTCACGAACCGCACCGGCCGAGCCGGGCACGTCCTCGATCCGGCTCCAGCGGCCGTCGGGCGTCATCACCCAGACGGCCGGGATGACAACGCTGAGGTCCTCGCTCGATGTGCTGCCCACGGCCACGATCCCCCCGCGCCACGGGACGAATCCGCGGAGCCAGGTGCCCGAGATATCCGGCACCGCCGTCCAGGTCCGCGCATCGCTTGATGTCCAAGCGACGGCCGAGGAGTCCTCGCCGTTGGCCGCGCCGACGATCATGAACTGCCCATCCGGGGTCACGCCGATGTCGTCTGTCACGCCAACGTCGTTGCCGGTGCTGATGCCCGCCATCGGGTCGACCGCGATCGTCCAGCGCACCCCGTCCGCCGAGATCCAGACGGCAGGTCCGGACCCGCTGTCACTGCCCGTCCCGATCGCCGCGAGTCCATCCGGCCCGCGGGTCACATGCTGCATGGCACTTCCACCCTCGCCGTTCGGATCGGGCGCTGGAACCTCGACCGTGGCTGGAGTCCAGGTGGCACCATCGGGCGATGTCCAGGCGGCCGGCTCGTCGCCGTGTGCTCCGACCGCGACGAAACCCGAAGCGACAGCGACCACGTCGTCCATCTCGCCCTCGCGAAACGACGGGATATCGGCCGCTCGGCGCCAGACACCGTCCACCCCGGACGTCCAGACGATGGCCCCGGCGGGACCGCGGCCGACTGCGACGACGAGGTCGTCCGAGGCAGCGATCGCCCGCATCTCCATCGAGCCGTAGCGGTCGGAGAACGCTGGAACGGCGACTCTGCCCCAATCGCTCGCATCGAATGGGGCGGGGGCGGATGTCGCTGGCACTGGGGAGGTGATCGGTCGAGCCGTCGTCGAGGGAGGTGGTGTCTCACTCGACACCATTGCCGGCGATGCCGGTGCCGGCGTCGGGCTGGGATCGGTCCCGCACGCGGCCAACGCGATACAGGACAGGAGCGCGACGAGACTCCGTACGGCCGTCCGTCCGGTCTTTCCAGGCCGCCCGGGCCGCGTCATGCCGCGAGCCTACTCGCGCGTGATCACGACCGTATCGTGGGGCGGCCGGCCATACCGTTCGCGGAGCCGTTCTAGACTTCGCGGGTGAGCCTGCCGACCACGATCCCGTCCGACACGTTCCGCCGGGTGCTCGGCCACTTCGTGACCGGGGTGACCGTGGTGACCGCGCTCGATGGCGAGCGGCCGTTCGGGATCACGGTGAACGCCTTGAGCTCGGTCTCGCTCGACCCGCCGCTGGTGATGGTCGCCCTTGACCGGCGGCGCTTCCTGACGCCGATCGTGCGGACCGCCGGGCGATACGCGGTCAACATCCTGTCCGAGGACCAGCAGGCGCTCTCCGACTGCTTCGCCGGCGCACCGGTGGAGCCGGGGCGCGAGGCATTCTGTGGCGCGCCATGGCACGCCGGCGAGACCGGCCTGCCGTTGCTCGACGGCGCCATCGCGACGCTCGAGTGCACCGTCGTCGAGACCTTCTCGGCGGGCGATCACGACCTGTTCATCGGGCGGGTCGACACGCTCGCGAACGAGGCCCGCCACCCGATGCCGCTGCTCTACTACCGGCGCCGCTACCTGCGCATCGAGCGCGCGGCGACGGCCAAGGTCGAAGGGGTGCCGGAGCGCTAGGATCGGGGTCGATGACGACCATCCGCGCCAACGACCTCGAGATCGCCTACGAGGAGATCGGGAGCGGGCCGCCGCTCGTCATGCTCCACGGGGCGTCGACGACGGGTCGCGAGACGTTCGCGGCCCAGATCCCGGCCCTTTCCGAGAGCTTCCGGCTCCTGCTCCCGGATGCGCGTGGCCACGGTCGGACGCGCTGGGACGCGGCCGACGGCTTCGAGGCGGAGTGGCTGGTCGACGACCTCGAGGCGTTCGTCGATACCATCGGGCTGCGCACGTTCCACCTCATCGGCTACTCGATGGGGGCGATGACCGCGCTTGGTTTCGCGGTCCGGGCCCCCGAGCGCCTGAGGACCCTGGTCGTGGTCGGCATCACCGCCGCTCGCGAGCCGCGGGCGACCGTCGGGCGGCGGCTGATGGACCCGGAGCGGATCCTGCGCGACGATCCCGCCTGGGCCGCCGAGATGGCGTTGACCATCGACGCCGGCCAGGGTCAAGGCGCCTGGCAGCGACTCCTGCCCGCGATCGCCGCGGACATCGACGCCCAGCCGCTGCTGACCCCCGGCGAGTTGCGCGCGATCAGTGCCCCGACCCTCGTCGCCGTCGGCGATCGCGATCCGCTCGTGCCGGTCGGGCAGGCGTGGGAGCTCAGCCGCCAGGTCCGTGACGGGCGCCTGTTCGTGGCACCCGACAGCGGCCATGATGTGCTGACCCGCCGACCCGCTCTCGCACTCGAAGCCCTGCGCGGCTTCTATCGTTCGACGGAGTCCAACGCCACGACGCGGGCCGAGGCCCGACCGGAGGTTGCCCGATGACCACCCTGCTCGTCCTCTACCGCCGGCCCGACGGGGGACCCGAGGCGCAAGCCACGTTCGAGCGGCGCTACGCCACCGAGCACCTTCCGCTCGTGGCCGAGACCCCTGGCCTGCGCGAGACGCGCGTGGGCCGCGTCGTCGAGGCGCTCGGCGGCGAGACCGACCTGACCCTCGTGACCTTCATGCGGTTCGACGACCGGGAAGCCCTCGACGCGGGTCTCGCCTCGGACGCGATGCGGTCGGCCGGTCGGAATCTGCGCGAGATCGCCCCTGGACTGGCCACGTTCCTCGTGCTCGAGGATATGCCGGAGATGGACGCCGCGGCTTCCCCGTCCGTGGATACTGTCTGAACGACACGCGAGGATGCCGTGACCACGATCCCACCGTCGACTGCTTCCACCGCTGCAAGCACCGCGACCGGCGCGACCAGCGCCACCGGCGAGTCGGCGTCTCCGTTCGTGCGGGTCGAATTCGCCGCTCCCGCACCGCCATCGGCGGCACCCGCCAGCGTGCTCACCGGAGTCGCCCTGGTGACCCTCCAGCGGCCCGAGTCGCTCAACGCCCTGAGTTTCGCGCTGCTCGACGAGCTGGCGGCGGCACTCGAATCGCTCGATGCCGACCCGGCCTGCCGGGCGATCGTCATCACCGGTGCGGGCGACCGGGCGTTCGCGGCCGGAGCCGATGTCCATGAGCTCGAACCCCAGACGTCATCGACTCTGACCGCCACCGGCGGCTTCGCGGTCTGGGACCGGATCGGCGCGATCGGGCTTCCGCTCATCGCCGCGGTCCGCGGCTTCGCCCTTGGTGGTGGCTGCGAACTCGCCATGGCCTGCGACATGATCGTGGCTGCCGAGGACGCGAGCTTCGGCCAGCCCGAGATCAGGCTCGGCGTGATGCCGGGGGCCGGCGGGACCCAGCGCCTCACCCGTGCGATCGGAAAGGCCCGCGCGATGGAGATGATCCTGACCGGCCGACCGATGACTGCCCAGGAGGCCGACGCGCACGGGCTGATCACCCGGATCGTGCCTGCCGCGGCGACCGTCGAGGCCGCCCTCGAACTTGCCGCCAGGATAGCGGCGATGCCGCCACTGGCCGTCCGGGCCGCCAAGGCCGCTATCCTCGATGCCGAGGAGCGGACCCTGAGCGAGGGCCTCGCCCGCGAACGGGCGGCATTCTTCCGATTGTTCGACACCGAGGACCAGGCCGAGGGGATGGCGGCCTTCACCCAGAAACGCCCGCCAGTCTGGTCGGGACGCTGACCGCGAGCGCGCGCAAGGAGGAGGACGCATGGATCGAGAGCCTCAGGGCGGGAGCGATGTCGGTCGCGACTCCGAGCGTGACCTCGGTGACGAGCCGCCCACCACCATCCGTGACACGGCACCCGACTATCTCGCCCCGATCGATGGATCTGCGCCGGTCAGCGGCCACTCCCCGGCGCCCACGTCGCCGACGTCACCCGCCGAAACGCCCGAGCAGGACTGGTCGGTCGCCCGCGAGGTCCTCTATCCGGCGTTCCGGCCGGTTGGGACTCTCGGCCTCGCCGTCGACTCGATCGATCGCGAGAGCCTTGCCTCGCACTCGGCCCAGAGTCACGCCCAGCCGCTCCTCGATGTCGGGCCGGCGGCGCTCCCGGTGGTCTACACGATCGACGCGGGTGCCTACGACATCGTCGTGAACGGCGACCACCTGCTGTCGTGGGGCGTCGAGGCGTCCGAGATCCAGGACGCCGCGCTGCGCAACCTCGCGACGTGGTCGGCGACTGCGCCATGGACCGACGAGGTGTCCGGGGATCGGCGGCTGATCAGCTCCGACACGGGCCACGGTTGGGATGCCGCTCGGATCATGCTGCCGGAGGTCGTCGCCCACCTCCAGGCCGAGCTCGGTTCGGTGGGGCGGATCCTGATCGGTCTCCCGGAGCGACACCTGATGACCGCTGGCTCGCTGCGACCCGGCGACGACGACTTCGCGACGCTCTTCGCGGAGTTCATCGTCGAACATTCGGGTGGCGCCGACGAGCCCATCGACCGGCGGGTCTTCGAGCTCGTGGATGGCCGGCTCGTCGAGTTCTCCGGGGTCTGACCGCCGCCCGATGAGCGGCGATCCGGCGAACGCCACGAACACGACGCTGCGCTACGAGGTCGCGGACGCGATCGCGACCATCACCCTCGACCGTCCCGAGGCGCTCAACGCCCTGACGATCCCGATGAAGACCGAGTTGCTGGCCGCGCTGGCGGCCGTGGCTCGCGACCGGGGAGTGCGGGCGGTCGTGCTGACGGGCGCCGGCCGCGCGTTCTGTGCCGGCCAGGATCTCAAGGAGCGGCTCGAACCCGACGCGGCGCCCCTCGCCGTCGAGGTCCGCGACCGCTACAACCCGATCATCACGGTCATGCGCCGGCTCGACCAGCCCATCGTCGGGGCGATCAACGGGGTGGCGGCCGGGGCTGGTGCCTCACTGGCCTTCGCCTGTGACATCCGGATCGCGGCCGAGGGCGCGAGCTTCGCGCTGGCGTTCGGACGGATCGGCTTGGTGCCCGACAGCGGCGCGACGTGGTTCCTGCCACGCCTCGTGGGACCCGCCAAGGCCGCCGAACTCGCGTTGCTCGGGGAGACGCTGAGCGCGCTGGACGCCGAACGGTTCGGGCTCGTGGCGCGGGTGGTCCCGGCCGACGCGCTGGCCGGCGAGGCCCGGGCGATCGCCGCGCGGCTGGCCGGGCTGGCGCCGCTGGCACTCGCCCAGACCAAGCGTGCGCTCCAGCGCAGCTGGTCGGTGGATCTCGAGTCGGCGCTCGAGGACGAGGCCTACCGCCAGGGGGTCGTCGGGGCCACCGCCGACCACGCCGAGGGCCTCGCCGCGTTCCTCGAGAAGCGGACGCCGCGGTTCACCGGGGAGTAGCGTCTCGCCTTGACGTCCCGACAGGCCGGGTCGTAGGCTTCCCCTAACAAGCGTTAGTTAGGGAGACGACGGCATGGTCGAGACGACCCGTCGCCAGGAGATCGAAGACGCGGCCAGCTCGCTCTTTCACGAGCACGGCTACTCCGGGACGAGCGTGCGCGACATCGCCCGCGCGGTCGACATCCAGGGCGCCAGCCTGTATGCCCACGTCGCTTCGAAGCAGGAAGTCCTGTGGTCGATCGTCGAGCGGACGGCATCCCGGTTCGAGGCCGCCGCCGACGCCGTCGAGGCATCCGACCCGGGCTCGCTCGTCTTCGGCCCCGGTGTCCACCTGATCTCGCTGGTGCGGGCCCACGTCGGGGTCGTCACCGACGACATCGAGCGGGCCAGCGTCTTCGTCCACGAATGGCGCGCGCTCGATCGCGGCCGGCGCGACGACATCGCGCGCCGGCGAGATGCCTACGAGAAGCGCTTCCGGGATGCGATCGGCAACGGCGTCGAGGCCGGTGCCTTCGTCGCGGTCGACCCGGTCCCGACGGCGGCATACATCCTGTCGGCGCTCAACGGGCTGGTCGCCTGGTACCGGCCGGGCGGGCGGCTCAACACGCGCTCGATCGCCGATGTCTACGCCGATCTGTCGCTGCGCGCCGTCCAGCCCGGGAGCCGCTCATGACCGACCCGCTCGCCCTCGAACCGATCCTCGGCCCGCTCGAGCGCGGCCGGCCTGCGTTCAACGAGGACCTGCCCCACGACGAGCGAACCGCGCTGTTCGAGGAGCACATCGCGGCCGGGCTCAAGATCGAGGCGACCGACTGGATGCCCGATGAGTACCGGACCGCCGTCCTGCGTTTCGTCGAGATGCACGCGAACAGCGAGCTGATGGGCGTCCTCCCCGAGCGCGAATGGCTGATGCGGGCCCCGACCCTGCGCCGCAAGCTGGCGCTGACCGCCAAGGTGCAGGACGAGGTCGGGCACGCCCAGCTGCTCTATCGCGTCGCCGAGGACTTAGGCAAGCCGCGCGAGGCGATGTTCGACGACCTGCTCGCCGGGAAGACCAAGTTCCACAACGTCTTCCACTACCCGACCGTCGGCTGGGCCGATGTCGGGATGATCGCCTGGCTCGTCGACGCCGCCGCGATCGTCGCCCAACAGGCGCTGCGAGACTCGTCGTACGCGCCGTACGCCCGGACGATGCGCAAGATCTGCTGGGAGGAATCGGTCCACATCATGCACGGCCGCGATGTCGTGGTGACGATGGTGACGGGGTCCGTGGCGCAACGAGCCGCGATCCAGGATGCACTGGAGCGCTGGTGGGGACCGCTCATGCAGATGCACGGGCCGCGCTCACCGCGGGAGAAGGACCGCGACCTGCACTGGCGGATCAAGGCCAAGACGTCCGAGGAGCTGCGCCAGGAGTTCCTGACCATCTACGTGCCACGGATCCGCGAGCTCGGGCTGGTCATCGCTGATCCCGAGTTGCAGTACGACGAGACGGCCGCGAGATGGAACTACGCCGAGCCCGACTGGGACGAGTTGCGGACCGTCGTGACCAACCACGGACCGATGTCGCAGGCACGGCTGGAGTTTCGTCGGCTCGCCCGCGAGGAGACGCGCTGGGTCCGGGAGTCGATCCTGGGCGTGCCGCACGCGGCATGAGCGCGAAGTCGGCGGGAGGCACCGGGACCGGGTCCGGCAGGGCCTCAGCCCCCGCCCCGGTCCTCGAGGCGTGGGAGGTCTTTCGCCAGGAGAAGGACGGCGACCCGATGCGCCACGGCGGCAGCGTGATGGCCCCCGACGCCGAGTTGGCCACTCACTATGCCCGTGAGATGTACGGCCGCCGACAGGAAAGCGTCCGGCTGTGGGTCGTCCGGCGTTCCGACGTCCATGACCTCGACGACGCCGATCTCCTCCAGCCGCCGCTCGATCGATCGTTCAAGAAGCCCGGCGGCTACGTGATGCGCGACAAGCTGGCGGCGGCCCGCGCGCAATCGGGCCAAGCCAAGCCGAAGGCACGCTCGAAGTGACCGCCACGACCGCAGTCACGTCTCCTGCCTCCGAGCGCCCACGGGAAGGTGCTTGGGAGTCCCCATTTCGGGGTCGAAGGGGCGCCTGGACCCCTTCCTTGCCGCGCAGCGTTCCGATTCGTGCCTCGCAGTCACCGAGTGCCCTCCAGGGGCCGCTCCAGGACCACTTGCGAGCTCCTGGACCTCGAAATGGTGACTATCAGACACCTCTCGGGCGACGCCCATGCGTGGGGAGCCAACGCCCATGCGTGGGGAGCCACGCCCATGAGTGGGGGGCCACGCCCATGACCGCCACGGCCGCCGTGCCTGCCACGGCGTTGGCAGGGTTGCTCCGTTCGATGGCCGACGACGAGTTCGTCATCGGCTTCTCGGACTCGGAATGGACGGGGATCGCGCCGCTCCTCGAGGAGGACGTGGCGATGAGCTCGCTCGCCCAGGACGAACTCGGCCACGCAGCCGCTCTGTACGGTCTGCTCGCCGAACTCACGGGCACCGATGCCGACGCCCTCGCCTATGACCGTGAGCCCGCCGAATACCGCCATTGCCGGTTGCTCGACCACGGCCGCGGTGACTGGGCGATGACGATCGCCCGCCGCTTCCTGTACGACAGCGCCGACGTGATCCGTCTCGAGGCGCTCGCCGAGGGATCGTGGGCGCCGCTGGCCGAACTCGTCGCCAAGCTGGTCCGCGAGGAGCGCTACCACCGAATGCATGCCGGGGCATGGCTCGACCGGCTGGCGCGCAGCGACGGCGAACCGCGCGACCGCTTGCTGGCGGCACTGGCCGAGCTTGCCCCGGACGCCGCCACCGTCTTCACCCCGATCGACGGCGCGGCCGACCTGGTCGCATCAAGGATCATGGATGCCCCGATGCCCGACCTCGAGGCCCGCTGGCGTGCCTCGATCGGGCCGGTCTTCGCCGACCTCGACCTTCCGATGCCGCCACCGGCGACCGACCCGGAGCGTGGCCGACTCGACCACGGCGCCGACTTCAACTGGCTGTGGGGCGAGTTCACCTCCGTTCGGCGAGCCGATCCCGGGGCGACCTGGTGAGCGAGGCCGGGATCCAGATCGGCGTGGCACGCGCCCGGTCGGGCATGATCGGCGGGCGGCAGCCTGCCCGGGCGCCCTCGGCCGTCGACGAGGCGGCCGTGCGCGCGGCACTCTCCGAGGTGATGGACCCGGAGCTCCCGATGCTCTCCGTGGTCGATCTCGGTATCATCCATCGAGTCGACGTCGGGCCGGCGTCTGGCACTGCCCCGATCCGCGTCGAGATCCTGCCGACGTTCGTCGGCTGCCCCGCGCTCGAATTCATCAAGGCGTCGATCGCCGAGCGGCTCGCGGCATTCGGGCGTCCGGTCGAGGTCAGCGCGACCTTCGAGGTGCCGTGGACCTCCGAGCGGATCAGCCCGGCCGGTCGAGCTGCCCTCCTCGCGGCCGGCATCGCGCCGCCCAGTGCGGCATCGCTGGGTGCCGCCCCCGCCCTCATCGGCCTCGAGCCACGCGTCCCGTGCCCGCATTGCGGCTCACGCCGGACCGTGGTCGAGAACCTGTTCGGGCCGACCCAGTGCCGGACCATCCGCTATTGCGCCGACTGCCGCCAGCCGTTCGAATCGATCAAATCCGTCTGATGAGCGGGTCGACCGAGGCGGCGTCGGGCGAGGACCTGCCTGCCATCGTCGGCATCGTCGGCGCCGGGACGATGGGAGCGGGGATCGGCCAGGTCGCGCTCGAAGCCGGCTGCGAGGTCGTCTTCTACGACGTCGACGAGGCCGCGGTCGAGGGTGCTCGCGAACGGATCCGCGACGGCTTGACCCGGCGCGCGGCGAAGCTCGGCCTGGACGCAGCGGAGGCGGACGAATGGGTGGCCGTCCGTCTTGACCGGATCCGGCACGTCCCGACGGTCGACGGGCTGGCCGACGAAGCCGACCTCATCATCGAGTCGGCGATGGAGGATCTCGCCCTGAAGCGGACGATCTTCCGAACGCTCGACGGCGTCGCCGACGGTGGCGTCATCCTCGCCACCAACACGAGCGCGCTCTCGGTCGCAGAGATCGCCGAGGCGACCGATCGCCCGGAACGCGTCATCGGCCTGCACTTCTTCAATCCGGCCCCGATCATGGCCCTCGTCGAGGTCGTCGCACCGCCGCTCGCCGACGCGGCGGTCGTGGCCCGGGCCGTCGCCATCGTCACCGCCTGGGGCAAGACTCCCGTCGTCTGTGCCGATCGACCGGGCTTCATCGTCAACCGCGTCAATCGCCCGTTCACGATCGAGGCCCTCCGGATCCTCGAATCGGGGGCCGCCGGCGTGACCGAGATCGACGAGGCACTTCGCGCCGGCGGCTTCCCGATGGGCCCGTTCGAGCTCATGGACCTGACCGGGATCGACGTCACCCTGGCGGCCGCGACGGGGATCTGGGAGGGCCTCGGGCGTCCGGACCGGCTGCGGCCATCACCGATCCAGCAGCATCTGGTCGAGGCCGGGAACCTGGGCCGCAAGACGGACAAGGGTTTCTACCGCTACGCCGACGGACAACGGATGGGCGAGACCGATCGGGGCGTGACGCCGGACACGGACCGACGCCTTCCCGCCGCCCAGATCCGTGAGCGGATCCTGGACGCCATCGCCCGCGAGGCCCGGATCGCCGCCGAGGAAGGCGTCGCGAGCCCGGACATCATCGACCTCGCCCTGCGGCTCGGTGCGGGACACCCGCGTGGGTCTTTGAGTCTCGACCCGCGCCATCCTGGTGTCGGACACCAAACGCCCGGCTGACGGTACGATCGACCCCATGACACGCGATCTGAACCGTCCTCTCCGTGAAGCCTGGATCGTCGAGGCGGTCCGGACCCCCATCGGCCGCTATGGCGGTGCCCTCGCCAGCGTCCGACCCGACGACCTGGCCGCCGCAGTCCTGCGCGGTCTGGTGGACCGTGCCGGCATCGACCCGGGGCTGGTCGAGGATGTCATCCTCGGCTGCGCGAACCAGGCCGGCGAGGACAATCGCGACGTCGCGCGGATGGCCCTGCTGCTCGCCGACTTCCCGGTCGAGGTCGGTGGCCTGACCGTCAACCGGCTGTGCGGGTCCGGGCTCCAGGCGATCAACTCGGCCGCACACGCGATCGCCGTCGGCGATGGCCAGGTGTTCATCGGTGGCGGCGTCGAATCGATGACCCGGGCCCCCTACGTACAGCTCAAGCCCGAGTCGGCCTTCGATCGAGGCAACCGCGAGATGGCGGACACGACGCTCGGCTGGCGGTTCGTCAACCCCCAGCTTGGCGAGCGCCACTACCCGTATTCGATGGGCGAGACGGCCGAGAACGTCGCCGAGCGTTGGGGGGTCTCCCGCGAGCGCCAGGACGCGTTCGCGCTCGAGAGCCAGCGACGCGCCGTCGCCGCCATCGAGGCGGGCCGGTTCGCCGACCAGCTCGTGCCGATCTCGGTCCCGCAGCGCAAGGGCGAACCGCTCGTCGTCGATCGCGACGAGCACCCGCGCGCCGATTCGTCGATCGAGGCGCTGGCGCGCCTCAAGCCCGCCTTCAAGTCCGAGGGCGGCACGGTGACGGCCGGCAACAGCTCCGGCATCAACGACGGCGCGTCGGCGGTCCTGCTGGTCGAGGCTGACCGTGCCCGCGAGCTCGGCCTGCGCCCGATGGCGCGCGTGGTCGCCACGGCCATCGCCGGCGTCGACCCCGCGAGCATGGGCGTCGGCCCGGTTCCCGCCACTCGCAAGGCCCTCGAGCGCGCCGGCATCGGCGTCGATGACCTCGACCTCATCGAGCTCAACGAGGCGTTCGCGTCGCAATCGCTGGTCTGCATCGACGAGCTCGGTCTGGATCCGGCCAAGGTCAACGTCAACGGCGGGGCGATCGCGCTCGGCCATCCTCTCGGGATGAGCGGCGGCCGCCTGATCACGATGCTGACCCACGAACTGCGTCGGACGGGTGGCCGCTACGGCCTCGCCACGATGTGCATCGGCGTCGGCCAGGGGATCGCAACCATCGTCGAGAGGGTGGGCTACAGGTCGTGACTCGCCTGGTCCCGCGCCTTCCACGACGTGCTGCGCGCCGCTGTTGCCTCGCCCCTCACTGAACACGCGACGCGTCCCCCGTTCACGACCGGGACGCCTGCATGCAACAGTTTGCCCGGCAGCTGCAAGAGGACTGTCGCTTGTCAGCGACTTGGGCCGCGCCGAATACTTTTGCCAACCGCTCGCTCTCATCGTTGTTGCGACGTTGCGACCCCCCCACCGTACGATGAAGCGTCCGGCGTTGAGCATCGCGTAAACCGCAGGCGCAGGTGGTCGGTCCAAAAATGTCCCCGCTATACCTTTTTGCACGCTTTTCAAGAGTCGCCTGACGGTGCGCTACCTAACACAGGCTGTACTGCGGCGAACGTCTCGTACGATGCCATTGAAACTTGTCCGAGTGACGCTCGACGGCAAGTTCTCCCCCGGGACTCCGGCCCATGCGACGGGACCCCTGATGTTGACGAAGGGCCTTGAGGCGCTCGCGCCGCTGACCGCCGCCGACGCTTCCGAGGCGGTTGACGCAGCCGTGATCGCACATGTCGACGCACGGGATGCGTGGGGAGGTCCCAGCCTTCCGTCGAACGAAGGCTCACCCGAATGACGCGGGTCGTCGCAGCGTGCCTTCCGTCGTCAGACGCGGGATTTGGCGAACGTGTGCGACACGTCATCGACCAGGGCCGCTGGGACCTTGGGTCCCCTGAAGGGATCCGCCTGGTACAGGCGGTCCTACGTCGAAGCTACCCGATGGCGACGGTCGTCGGTCATGGCGGGGTGTGGTCGGGGGGCGTTCGACGAACGGTCCTGCTCGATGTCTATCGCGACGGCACTCCGGACGCGGCGCGGGACGCGATGCGCTGGATCGGCGCCGTGTACGACCTCGGTGGTCCCTCGGCGTTTCGCGCGGCTTTCCGGATCCTCGGTGACGGAGCCGCCTCGGAAGAGGTGGTCGAGCGCGCCTTCCGTCAGATTCGACCATTGGGAGCGGCAGGCGTTTCCATTGCGGTCGGGGTGGCCGCGCTGGAGACAGCGGCGGTCACGATCGGCCGCGCGGCCCTGGCTGCCCGCGCACCCGTTGCGGGCGACGTGCCCACGATCGCTCCCCAAGCGGCGACCGCCCTCGCAGGCGCGTCGCTGCGGAAAGGCCCGGTTCGGAGAGCCCTGAACGGTGACGCGCTGGCGAGCGTGACCTCATCGCAGCGCGAGGCTCTCGAGCTCTCCCTGCTCGGGGACCTCAAGGTCGGGGCGATCGCGGACCGGATGCAGATCACCCCGGCCGGCGTCAATCGTGAGTTGAACGACGCGTTGTTGGCGGTAAGCGCCCGAGCACCACTTTCCGTGGCGACGACCCTTGCGCGATGGCGGGAAGCGGAGCGAGGCTGGGCAGATCTACCGGCGAGCCACCCCGCTCGTCCGGCGCGCAGCGTCGACGTTGCTCATTCGTGGATCGACTACCAGGTTGCCAGCCATGCCATTCCACCGCACACCGTGGCTCTGGTGACTGACGATTCGCGGCGCTTCGTCACGTCCACCGCAAACGCCGGCGCCTTGCTTGGCAGGCCCTCGGTCGTCGGGCTGCACATCGATGACATCACCGCCGAATACGCGCGTCCGTTCGTTCCTGAGCTGTGGACGGTGTTCGATGTGGATGGATCGATGGCCGGTGACTATGACTGCGATCGACCCGATCTTCCACCTGTCCGTGTCCCGTTTCGCGGTATCTGGGGCCGCCCGATCCCGGATCTGCAGGTCGGCTACCTCGGGCTACCCCGCGAGGTGCCGACTGGCTGACCCGCCGCAGGGGCCAGCCATCCGGGGATCAGCCTCGATCTGTCGGTGAGGGCCAAGACCGCCGAGAGGCGGAACCGGGTGTTACCCGCCGGCCAGAGCACGAGAGTTTCGGCGCGCATGCTTGTCGAAACCTGTTCGCTTGCGTACGATGTGCGTGCGCCGGGTATCCGGAGCCACAACCGCACTGATCCACGCTCCGCCGGAGGGTACCGCCCGATGATCGAACAGCAGCCGACGACGACCGACCCGCAGCCGTTGCCTACGACGGTGGTCTCGCTCACCGACGCCGCGGTCAGCAAGCTCAGCGAGCTGACCAAGGAAGAGACCAATCCCGACATCGGCCTGCGCGTCTACGTCTATTCCGGCGGCTGCTCGGGCTTCCGCTACGGCATGATGCTCGAAGACGCTCCCACCCCCGAGGATCGCATCTACGACGTCAGCGGCGTCAAGGTGTACGTCGATGGCCAGAGCGTCGACCTGCTCAAGGGCTCGCAGATCGACTATGTCGACACCCTGATGGGTGCAGGCTTCACGGTCAACAACCCGAACGCGGTCGCCGCGTGTGGCTGCGGCTCCAGCTTCCGCACCGCGGACGATGAAGGCGCTCCCAAGGGCTGCTCGCACTGACGTCCGCCGCGCCTGACGCGGCCCACGACGACCGAAGCCGCCGGGCGACCGGCGGCTTCCTGATTTCCGCGGGGACCCGACCTTTGGAGCGTTCGACCCCGTACCGCGGGGTGATGCGCGACCCGACACAGCCTGAGCGACTCTCCGGGCAAGCCGGAACCGGACTAGACTCGGGGCCCGCGGCCGGCCGGGGGCCGGCCGTCAGATCGGACCGCGAAGGGAAGTTCGATGGAGATCCCTCTCTTCCCGCTACATACCGTCCTCTGCCCCGGCATCGTGCTGCCGCTCCACATCTTCGAGGACCGCTACCGGGCGCTGACGCGTCACTGTCTGGACACCGGAGCGCCGTTCGGGGTGGTCCTGATCCGTGACGGGCGCGAGGTCGGGGCACACCGGTCGCTCGCACTGGCCGGGGTCGGCGCCCTGGTCGAGATCCGCGAAGCCGGGCGCTACCCCGACGGCCGCTACGACCTGCTGGCCGCGGCGACCGGACGGTTCACCATCGACGCGGTGGACCAGGCCCGCGAGCCGTACCTCGTCGCGGACGTCACGCCACTCGAGGACGAGGTCGGGGACGAGGCACGCGCTGAGCGTCTGGCCGCCTCGGCGATCCGGCGGTTCGTCCGCTATCTGGAGCTCATGCGGGCGCGTGACGGCGAGACTGTCGAGGCGCTCGACATCCGGGTCGAGGTCGAGAACGCCGGCTCCGACGATGATGGCGATGAGGCGGACGAAGATGAGATCGTCGAACAGCTCGATGTCGAGGTTGATCTCGATCTCGGCGAGCTCGACGACTCCCCGGGCGCCCTCGAGATCGAGACGGTGACGCCGCCGACCGACGCGGAGCGCCGTCGCGACCTGGTCATCCCCGACGATCCGACGGTCCTGTCTTACCTGCTCTCCGGGATCGTCCAGATCGAGCTGCCACGTCGGCAGGCGCTGCTCGAGGCCTCCACGACCGTCGAACGCCTCGAGGCCCTCGTCAGGCTGCTCGACCGCGAAGTCGTGCTGCTGGCCGGCCGATTGCGATTGTTCGCCCCGGATCCGCGACTCCTGCGAGGGCCGCGCCGGAGCTGACTCCTCCGGCCCAGGGCGATGCCTTCGCCAGCCGTCATTCGCTGAAGCGCTCTTCCTTCCAGGGGTCGGCGTCGTTGTTGTAGCCGTAGCGCTCCCAGAAGCCGAGCTGGTCGTGGTCGAGGAATTCGAGACCGCGGACCCACTTGCTGCTCTTCCAGAAATACTTCTTGGGGATCAGAAGCCGGAGAGGATAGCCATGCTCCGTCTCGAGCGGCGCCCCGCCGAAGGTGTCGGCCAGGAGTACGTCGTCGTCATCCAGGACGGCCAGCGGCACGTTTGCCGTATAGCCCTGTTCCGCGTGCGAGACCGCGTGCGTGGCAGTCGGGCGGACGCCGGCCATCTCGAGGATCGTCTGGATCGCGACGCCCTCCCAGTCGGTGTCGAGCTTCGACCAGCGGGTGACGCAGTGGATGTCCGTGTGGACGGTCTTGCGCGGCAGGGCCTTGAACTGCTCCCAGGTCAGGGTGAACGGCGAATCGACCTCGCCCCAGACCTTGAAGTCCCAAGTCGCGAGATCGATACGCGGCACCGAGCCGTAATGGAGGACCGGGAACTTGTCGGTCTTGTACTGGCCGGGCGGGATGCGCTCCGCGACAGCCGGGTCGGTCTGGCGGTCGCCGAAGAGTCGATCGAACATGGTGGGCCGCTTCCTCGGAACTGAAGGGGTGCGCATCGTCTCACAGTGGCCGCTGGGGTACCCTTCGCCCGTGCCCACGCCCGATCCCATGCCCACGTCCTCGTCCGTGCCGCGCCTCGTCATCGTCATGCCGGCGTACAACGCCGCGCGGACGCTGGAGCGGACCTACGCGGACATCCCGCACGACCTCGTCCACAAGATCATCCTGGTCGACGACGTGTCGCGCGACGAGACGGTCGACATCGCGAAGCAACTCGGGCTCGACGTCATCATCCATAGCCAGAACCGCGGCTACGGCGGGAACCAGAAGACCTGCTACGACGCCGCGCTGGCGGCCGGCGCCGAGATCGTCGTGATGCTCCATCCC